>NZ_GL882806.1:42228-66471 GCF_000195655.1 Klebsiella sp. MS 92-3 | reverse complement strand
GTTGCGGTACCGGCCAGCGGCGCCCCGCCAGGCTGCTTCCAGCCGGCTTCATCCTGCGGCAGATCGACAATAAACAGCTCAGGCACTTTATCGCCATTTTCCGCCAGCGTATCGCCAATAAACGCCAGAGTATGGTTCCCGACCCAGCCCTCCTCATAGGCGCGATTAATCTCATCGCTGCCCGGCGCGGGTGCCGGCGTCGTGCGGCTTACCAGCACGCACCAGTGGCTGCCGCCATATTCGCGCGGATGCTGTCCCTGCGGCGTCACCGGTCCATAGGGCGCCGCCACGCCGACGTTGCGCAGATCCAGCGCCGGATCGCGCTCGTGCAGCACGTGATCGTTGTAGGTAAAACTGACAAACTGACCGTTGGGGCTATAGACATGGACGTGGCTGCCGCCGCGCAGCGCGCCGGGCGTGTAGGGGGGGGTAATGTCCATGGCGTCCAGATTCTCGACAGCCCCCTGAAAGGCCACCACCCCGCGGCGATGATGAAAATCATACTGCCACTGCGCATCCGGCCGCTCGGGGCCATGAATAAACACATAGCGCTCCTGGGTTGGATGCACGGTTACCACGCCCACGTGCGCGCCCTGCGTGGCACGATAAATGGTCTCCACAGTACCGCTGTTTACGTTCACTCGCTCAATGGTTTCGCCGGTAAACGATGCGCCGGACGGACGAACGTCGAATACCAGCCACTGGCTGTCGGGAGTCCAGGTATTAATATTGGTAAGCTGGTGATGACGGGGAGCAAAAGTGACTTGTTTCATGACGATACCCTGATGCGAGACTTACGCATCAGGGTAGCGTATCGCAAAAAATTAGCCTACACGTTTCACATCGCCGACCAGCAGGATATAAGACAGCGCGCCTATTAACGCCACCACGGAGATATAAACCAGCGCCGGGCCAAAGCCGTAATCCTGCGCCAGATAGCCAATCACCAGCGGGACGGTGATGCCGCCCAGGCCGCCAACAAAGTTAAACACCCCGCCGGTCAGGCCGATCAGGCGCATCGGCGCCAGGGAGGAGACCAGCGACCAGGTGATAGACGCAAAACCGTTACCGAAGAACGCCAGCGCCATCAGCGCCATGATCCAGATGGGGTCGTTGGTGTAGTTTGCCCCCATGATGCAGGTGGAGATCAACAGTCCACAGATGATCGGCGTTTTGCGCGCCACGCCCAGCGAGTAGCCTTTTTTCACCAGCTTATCCGCCAGCCAACCAGACAGCAGGACGCCAAAAAACGCGGCGAGGAAGGGCACCGTGGTCATAAAGCCGGCCTTCAGCGCGGTGATGCCTTTTTCCTGGGTTAAGTAGTTCGGAAACCAGGTCAGGAAGAACCACAGCGTCGAGGTTACCGCGAACTGTCCAAGGTAAACGCCAACCAGCTTGCGGTGAAAAACCAGCTTCCAGTCCGCTTTCGATAACGGTTGACGCGCCTCTTTCTTCACCGGCGCATCGCCATCCACCAGGCCGCCGCCGTCGCGGATATAGTCGAGTTCGGCTTTACTGATGCTTTTGGTCAGACGCGGCGGTTGATAAACCTTAAACCAGATCAGCGACCAGATAATGCCGATACCGCCGGTAACGATAAATACCCAGTGCCAGCTCAATAGCTCCTGGATCCAGATTAGTAGCGGCGTGAGGAAGGCCAGGCCAACAAATTGCCCCGAGGTATAAAACCCAACGGCAGAGGCGCGTTCGTGCTCCGGGAACCAGCTGGTCACCATGCGGTTATTGGTCGGGAAGGCTGGCGCTTCGAAGATCCCGGTAATGGCGCGTAAACCGATAAGCGACATTAAACCGGTGGCGAAGCCTTGTAGCAACGTCGCCACCGACCAGCCAAATATAGCGATAAAGTAGGTAAGCCTGGATCCCACGCGGTCAAGGAACCAACCGCCAGGGATCTGGCAGAGGGTATACAGCCAGGCAAAGGCGGAAAATACGTAGCCCATTTCCGCTTTGCTAATACCAAACTCCTCCTGAATATGCGCCGAGGCGACGGCGAGGTTGGCACGGTCAACATAACAAATAACCACGGTAATAAAGATCATGATGAGCGTCAGATAACGGCGACGCCCGGTTTTTACAGCGGTAACTGAAATATCCATCGCAATCTGTCTCCAGATTTTGGGCATAGCGAAGCCGCTCACCATGCCCGGTAATTTACAGAGGGTGTTTTTGTTTTTTATTAATAACTATGTTGCGATGCGCTAAATAATTCGTGCTGGGGAAAGGCGGCAAATTTTCGCATCCCTGGGAGCATACAATAGTATGTGACCAGGGTAAGAAAATGCAGCCAACGCATCACCAGTGCGAAGTATGACGCGCATTTACCATTCGGCGACAGATCCATCCTCATACCGCCACAACGGATTTCGCCAGTCCGGCGCGTTTTTACTTAACTCAATCACGCGGGCCTCATCAATTTCCACGCCCAGCCCCGGCTTCATCAGAGGTTTAAAGAAGCCGCCTTCCATATTGAAATCTTCTTTGTTTTTCACAAAATCAAGCAGTTCGGCGCCTTTGTTGTAATGGATCCCCATGCTCTGCTCCTGGAAGACCGCGTTATGCGAAACGAAATCAACGTGCAGACAGGCTGCCAGCGCGATCGGCCCCAGCGGACAGTGCGGCGCCAGCCCAACGTCATAGGCTTCCGCCATGCCGGCAATTTTATAGCATTCGGTAATACCGCCTGCGTGCGACAGATCGGGTTGTAAAATAGCCACCCCGCCCGCTTCCAGGACCCGTTTAAATTCAAAGCGCGAAAACATACGTTCGCCGGCGGCAATGGGAATATGGGTTTGCGCCGCCAGCCGCGGATAATATTCCGCCTGCTCGGCTAATACCGGCTCCTCAATAAATAATGGGCGATATGGCTCCAGCTCTTTAATTAATACCTTAGCCATCGGCGCGCTAACGCGGCCGTGAAAATCGAGACCAAACTCAATTTCATTGCCAAACGCTTCGCGGATTTGCGCCACGGTATTCACCGCGGCATCAACCGCGCGGGAATTATCAATGATACCCATCTCTTCGCAGCCGTTTAATTTAAAGGTGTCAAAACCAATGCCGCGCAGCTTCTTAATCCCGTCAATCACTTCGGCGGGGCGGTCGCCGCCCACCCAGCTGTAGGCTTTAATTTTGTCGCGCACCAGCCCGCCCATCAGTTGCCACACTGGGGCATTCAGGACCTTACCTTTAATATCCCATAGCGCCTGATCAATACCGGCGATGGCGCTCATCATAATCGGGCCGCCGCGATAAAAGCCGCCGCGGTACATTACCTGCCACAGGTCATTAATCCGCGCCGGATCCTGACCAATCAGGTAATCGCCAAATTCATGAACGGCTGCCTCCACCGTACGGGCGCGCCCTTCAATCACCGGTTCGCCCCAGCCGACGATGCCTTCATCGGTTTCAATCTTCAGGAACATCCAACGCGGAGGTAAACGGTACGTGGTGATATTGGTTATTTTCATTTCACTGCCTCTCGATACGCTTTTACGAATGCGGCTGCCTGCTGCGCGGTACGTTCAACCGGCTGGCCGGCACGATAGAGATCGCTACCCAATCCTGCCCCAACACAGCCGGCATTAATCCACTGCGCCAGGTTTTCCGGCGTCACGCCGCCAACGGCAAAGACCGGAACCTCGGGCGGAAGCACGGCTTTCAACGCCTTGATGTAATCCGGGCCAAAAGCCGATGACGGGAAAATTTTTAGCGCCTGCGCACCGGCATCCAAGGCGCTGAAGGCTTCGCTGGCGGTGGCGCAGCCTGGACACACGGTCATGCCGTAACCCACCGCTCGCCGGATCACTTCCGGTTGAATGTTTGGCGTCACAATCAGCCGACAGCCCATGGCCGCCAGCCTGTCGACCTGCTCCGGTTGCAGCACAGTGCCCGCGCCGATAAGCGCCTGCTCGCCGTAAGCGTCGACGACCTGCGGAATACTTTTCTCCCACTGCGGCGAGTTCAGCGGGATTTCGACCGCGTCGAAACCGGCGTCGATAACGGCGCCAACGTGAGCCAGCGCCTCGTCTGGCGTAATACCGCGCAGGATAGCGATAAGTGGAAGGTTAGTTTGCCACTGCATAAGCGATGCTCCTTATTCCTGTCTGAAATGCCGTATCGCCCGCAACCGCGCTGACTTCGCGGCCAATGGCGGCGAATGCCTGCTGATAGCGGGATGTTAACGATGACCCAGCGACGAGACCGATCGCCTGATGTCCGGCGAATGTGTCGCTGAGGGTGGCAACTTCAGCGCCAATCAG
Organism: Klebsiella sp. MS 92-3; assembly: GCF_000195655.1. Lineage (NCBI taxonomy): Bacteria > Pseudomonadati > Pseudomonadota > Gammaproteobacteria > Enterobacterales > Enterobacteriaceae > Klebsiella > Klebsiella sp. MS 92-3. The sequence continues at coordinate 62,191 of NZ_GL882806.1, read as the reverse complement.
CAGGCCGGAAAGAAATTCGCTAACCTGCTCGCGAGGCAGCGCGCCCAGCACGTGCGAAGCGCGAACTTCAAACAGCTGCGGCAGGACGGCGGGGTTGTTGATACCGCGCTGCAGACCTGCCGCGAATGCGGCAGCGGACGTTTCCTGCGGCGGTAAGCCGGCGCCCACCAGCGAGTGCTGAAGCAACAGATGATGCAATTCACCGGTCAAAACAGTACGAAAATCGTGAATTTGCCGGCGATCGGCCAGTACCCACTTGCAGTGGGTTCCCGGCATCACGTAGACAGACGAAGGGGCTAAGGCGCGTGCGCCCAGCAGCTGCGTTTCTTCCCCACGCATGACGTTATGGTTATCGTCACGGGAAACGCAAAGGCCGGGAATTATCCAGATATTGTCGCCAACGGCAGTTAACTGCTGGCCAATATCCGAGAAAGCGGCAGGAAGCGGCAAATAAGGGGCGATTTTCCAGCCCACGTTGCTGCCGACCATCCCTGCCATCACCACCGGTGTGGCGCCATCGCGCCAGTGCTGTGTGATTTCCGCTAACACCGCAGCGGGAGAGCGACCATTCAGGCGCGTTACGCCTGCTTCAGATTGCCTGCTTTCCAGGCATTCTTCGCCCTGATAAAGCCAGGCGCGTAAATTCGTCGATCCCCAATCTATTGCGATGTAGCGAGCCGTCATGTGATTTCCTTAAGCCTTCGTGTCGAGCTGGCGATCATCGTCAACGCCGCCTGCTCCGCCGCGTCGCTATCCTGATGCCGAATGGCGTCAAATAGCGCTTTATGTTCCTGGAGGGTTTTCGGCATGTTGCCTTCATCGCCCATCCAGGTCCGTTCAAATACCGCCCGCTGCAGCGAACTGATCGCCACGCTAAGCTGCTGCAAAACCGGGTTATGTACTGACTGCAGCACCGCCTCGTGGTAGCGAATATCCGCTTCGTTAAAGGCATCCCGGTTTTGGTTGTTGGCGATCATGTCATTGAGCGCCGACTCGATTTCCGCCAGATCGCTTGAGGTGGCGCGTTCCGCCGCCCAACGCGCGATGGCGGGTTCAACCAGGTTGCGCACTTCACTCATCGCGCTGATAAGACGCGGGTCATAGTCATTTTCCAGTACCCACTGCAGCACCTCGGTGTCGAGGTAGTTCCACTGGTTTCTGGGAGCGACAAACGCGCCGCGATAGCGCTTCATTTCAATCAGCCGCTTCGCCATCAGGGAACGAAACACTTCACGAATGATGTTGCGCGAGGTTTCAAACTCCTCACAGAGTTCCGCTTCGGCCGGAAGCGCCGAACCCGGGACGTATTTACCGCTGACGATCTGTTTGCCCAGCGAGATCACAATGCGATCGGTCTTATTGAGAGTCATGGAGAGTCCTTGTGCTCTATGTGTACTGCTCTACTTTACCGTCGCTGCTGAATTTCGCCTCATGTTTGTACTACTAACGTGATGCTGTACGTTATCAACATGAGCGTAATGTAGTACAACATTATTGTGTTGTACTACAATTTGGATCACAAAAAGAACAATTCATGAAAATTAAAGCGCAGCGGCCCTGACAAGAGGCGATAAGAGAGAAAATTAAGGGGAGGAGGCGTTAAAACGCTTCGCCGACCTGGAAGTAAAAGCCGCTGCTGCCATTGCCGATACCGTAGTCGAGGCGAACATTAACGCGAGGTTTGAATTCAAAGCGGTAGCCAACGCCCGCCGAAGGCAGCCAGCGGCCATTATTCAGCGACGACAGTGAGGGCCCCATGGTTCCCGCTCCTGCCCAGGCGACAATCCCGTGCCGCCAGGTGAGCTGCCGGCGATATTCCAGCTGACCGCTGACGACGTTTTTATCCCGGTAGCGCCCCTGGTAGTAGCCGCGCATCCGTTCATCGCTGCCGAGCAGCGGCATCATGCTCCACGGTACCTCGCCCTGGGTGAAGGCGCCATCGGCCTCCCAGGCGAGCACGCTTTTCTCGCTCAGGGCATGATAATGGCTATAGTGCAGCTGAAATTCCTCAAAGCGGGTATCGCTACCTAATCCGGGCGCATAGTGGGTATAGCGGAGGTTGGCATACTGACCCCGGCGCGGGTTAGGGACAAAGTCGCGATCGTCCCAGTTGATATCGATGCTGGCGCCGGAGCTGAATACCGACGGCCCCTGCGGAGTGTTTTCTATCTTCGGCCGATCGTCATGGTCCATCTCATCGGCATTCTGCGCCGCCAGCGACCATCCCGCCCCGAGATAAACATGATCGATAAGCTGCCGATAAAGTGTGGGTCGCAGGGTCAGTACCTGGGCGGTATACTTCTCTTTTTCATTGTCTTTATCTCCGGCATGAAAACCCTGCCCCCAATAATAAGTGGGCGTATTGGCTATCGACCCGTCGACAAAAACGCGCCACAGATCACGATCGAAAAAGGTGTAGTTTTTCACGCTGAGGCCAAAGGCGCCGGTAGAGCTGGCGTAGCCGCTGAGCGTCAGGGTCGAGTTCTGGCTGGTGGTATCCTGCGGGTCGGGACGATACAGGCCGACGACAGCGGTGCCAATGCCCAACCCTAGTTCCGGCGTATAGAACGGACCGGGCATCACGCCCCAGTCGATGCCTTTGCTGGCGTCGAACTTATCGCTGGCGCCGAGATGCTGCAGCCAGCCGTCGATTTTCTCGCGGCTGAGCGCCTCGGCCTGGCTGCCTGTCGGGCAGGCCATCAGCAGCAGAAAAGTGATAAACAGTCGGCTCAAAAGCGATACTCGCCGGCAATAAAGAAACTGTTACGTTCGGCAAAGCCAAACTCGGTAGTAATATTAAAATTCTGCGTCAGCTCGTATTGCGCGCCCACCAGAACGTTCCATGGCGACTGCAGATGCTGCTTCACATCGAAGCGACCGTTATTGTCCTGGTTGGCCAGATTAACCATATTCTGCAGCATCGGCGACGGCATCGAGAGATCGCTGAGGCTGCCTTTAAACTCCTGCTGCACATCCTGATACATGCTGCCAACCCACAGATTTAGCTTTCCGGCGGGGAGATGCAGCGCATCGACCGATGGCGTACTGAAACGATAGCCAACGCGCGGCGAAAAGGTAAGCGCATCGATGCTGCCGTCGAGGATATCAAAGCGCGTTTGCGTGTAGTTGGCGTCCAGCACGGTAAACCAATTGCCGACGCCGCCCACCAGGGTGGTGCCCATCCCGTAGGTAGTACCTTTAAAATCGAGACGAAAGTCGAGATCCTGCATCCCCGGCAGGGGCACCACTTTACCGTTCGGTCCCTTCAGGCCGACAGCTATCTGCGAAATTGAATGCCCTTCGGTGTGCCCCACCAGGCCATAAACGTTCATAAACGGTAGCAGCCAGGCATCCAGCTTGAGCGTCTCGGTTTTGCTGCTTTCCCGCGTATGACCAACGCCAATCTGGAAAGCGTTATCCAGCGAGACCGGCCCATTAGCGAAAATGTTATTCACGGCGTGCTTGCAGACAGGATCCTTACCGCAATCGATATTGCGGCCATCCAGCGACAGCCCGGTGAAGTTTATGCTGTCGACATTAATATTCTGCCGCATATCCATATAGTTAATGCTGACGCCAAACGGCAACGGCAGGACGTAGCCGCGCTTTCTGGCCTCATCGCCTAGCAAAGGGAGTAGCGAGGACGATGCTGCGGCCGCAGGCTGGCGACTTTCTGGCGCCGGCAGATCCGCGGGCTCTGCGCCGTGATAGGCATACGCCGGTTCGAGCGGCGCCGTTGGTTCCGCGGCCGCGCAAATCTGAACAGAGGCGAATGGCAGCGTAACCAACATCAAACGGTGGTATATATTCATGAAAAGTATGATGTTAGTTCTGAGTTGCTAAAAAGAGGGCGGGTAGCTTATAGAATCCCCTGCAAGGATTGAGGGATTTAAATGCGGATTAACATCTGTTCATGAAAAAAGAGAAGACAGACCCGGCGAACGCCGGGCCGGAAAGAAGTTTACGCTAAAACGTATTTTTCAATGGCGAAGGCAACGCCATCTTCAAGGTTCGATTTGGTGATGAAGTTCGCCGCTTCTTTGACCGCAGGAATGGCGTTATCCATTGCCACGCCGAGGCCGGCAAATTCAATCATCGCGATATCATTTTCCTGATCGCCAATCGCCATAATCTCTTCCGGCTTGATGCCCAGCGCATCGGCCAGCGACTTCACGCCAGTGCCTTTATTGACGCGTTTATCCAGTATTTCGAGGAAGTAAGGCGCACTTTTCAGCACGGTGTACTTCTCTTTCACTTCCGCCGGAATACGGGCGATGGCCTGGTCGAGGATTGCCGGCTCATCAATCATCATCACTTTCAGCAGCTGGATCTCAGGATCCATTTTCTCCGCTTCGCAGAACACCAGCGGAATGGTTGCCACATAGGATTCGTGGACGGTGTAGTAGCTGATATCGCGGTTCGCGGTATATAGCGTATTGCGATCCAGCGCATGGAAGTGGGAGCCGACCTCGCGGGAGAGCTGCTCAAGGAAGCGATAGTCGTCATAGCTCAGCGCGGTTTGCGCGACGGTGCTTCCGTCACCAGCCTTCTGCACCAGCGCGCCATTGTAGGTAATGCAGTAATCACCCGGCTGCTCCATATGCAGCTCTTTCAAATAGCTGTGGACGCCAGCGTAAGGGCGACCGGTGGTCAGCACCACGTTAACACCGCGCTCGCGCGCCGCGGCGATGGCGGCTTTCACCGCTGGAGAGATGGTATGGTCGGGCAGCAGCAGCGTGCCGTCCATATCGATTGCAATCAGTTTAATAGCCATAGGGTCCCCGGGTAAGATGAGTCTCCCCTCATGCTAACGCGATTCCGCTCAAAAAACAGTAAAAGTGTCGGCCAGAAAGGGGGATGGAACCGCAGCAGCGGATTCCTCTTTTAGCGGCAAAAGAAAAGCCCGATCGCGCGATGCGACCGGGCTTATACATCCTGTTGCCCCGGTAAAACTCGTTACCGGGAAACATGCGGCTTAAATATCGATATTCGCCGCTTTCAGGGCATTCTCTTCGATAAACGCGCGACGCGGCTCAACGGCATCACCCATCAGGGTGGTGAACAGCTGATCGGCAGCGATGGCATCCTTGACGGTCACGCGCAGCATGCGACGGCTGTCCGGATCCATGGTGGTTTCCCACAGCTGATCCGGGTTCATCTCGCCCAGACCTTTATAGCGCTGGATGGAGAGACCGCGACGGGACTCTTTCACCAGCCAGTCCAGAGCCTGCTCGAAGCTGGCTACCGGCTGACGACGTTCGCCGCGCTCGATGTAAGCATCTTCTTCCATCAGGCCGCGCAGTTTCTCGCCCAGGGCACAAATACGACGATATTCCGGCCCCATAATGAACTCGTTATCCAGCGGATAGTCGGTATCCACGCCGTGGGTACGTACGCGAATAACCGGCTCAAAATGCTGCAGTTCTTTGTTCTCGTGGAGATCGAATTTCCACTGGCTGCCGTGCTGTTCTTTCTCGTTCAGCTCGGAGACCAGGGTGTTCACCCAGCGGGTCACCTTCTGCTCGTCCGCCAGGTCGGCCTCGGTCAGGGTCGGCTGATAGATAAGCTCTTTCAGCAGCGCTTTCGGGAAGCGGCGCTCCATGCGGCCAATCATTTTCTGGGTGGCATTGAACTCGGCAACCAGTTTTTCCAGCGGTTCGCCCGCCAGCGCCGGCGCATTGGCGTTGGTGTGCAGGGTCGCACCGTCGAGCGCGATGGAGATCTGATACTGATCCATCGCTTCGTCGTCTTTAATGTACTGTTCCTGCTTGCCTTTCTTCACTTTGTACAGCGGCGGCTGGGCAATGTAGACGTGGCCGCGCTCAACGATCTCCGGCATCTGACGATAGAAGAAGGTCAACAGCAGGGTACGAATGTGCGAGCCGTCGACGTCCGCATCGGTCATGATGATGATGCTGTGATAACGCAGTTTATCCGGATTGTACTCATCGCGACCGATACCGCAGCCCAGCGCGGTGATCAGCGTCGCCACTTCCTGGGAAGAGAGCATTTTATCGAAGCGGGCTTTCTCAACGTTAAGGATTTTACCCTTCAGCGGCAGGATCGCCTGGTTCTTGCGGTTACGACCCTGTTTAGCAGAGCCGCCCGCGGAGTCCCCTTCCACCAGGTACAGTTCGGACAGCGCCGGGTCGCGCTCCTGGCAATCCGCCAGTTTGCCCGGCAGGCCTGCCAGATCCAGCGCGCCTTTACGACGAGTCATCTCACGAGCGCGACGTGCGGCCTCACGGGCGCGCGCGGCGTCAATAATTTTGCCGACCACGATTTTCGCATCGGATGGATTTTCCAGCAGGTATTCGCTCAGCAGTTCGTTCATCTGCTGCTCCACCGCCGATTTCACCTCGGAGGAGACCAGCTTGTCTTTGGTCTGCGAGGAGAATTTCGGATCCGGCACCTTCACGGATACCACGGCAATCAGGCCTTCACGCGCATCGTCGCCGGTGGCGCTGACTTTCGCTTTTTTGCTATAGCCCTCTTTGTCCATATAGGCGTTAAGAGTACGGGTCATCGCCGCGCGGAAGCCGGCGAGGTGAGTACCGCCGTCACGCTGCGGAATGTTGTTGGTAAAGCAGTAGATGTTTTCCTGGAAGCCGTCGTTCCACTGCAGGGCCACTTCCACGCCGATACCGTCTTTTTCGGTGGAGAAATAGAAAATATTCGGGTGGATCGGCGTTTTGTTCTTGTTGAGATACTCAACGAACGCCTTGATGCCGCCTTCGTAGTGGAAATGGTCTTCTTTGCCGTCGCGCTTATCGCGCAGGCGGATAGAGACGCCGGAGTTCAGGAACGACAGCTCGCGCAGGCGTTTCGCCAGGATGTCATATTCAAATTCGGTGACATTGGTGAAGGTTTCCAGGCTTGGCCAGAAACGCACCATGGTGCCGGTTTTGTCGGTTTCGCCAGTCACGGCCAGCGGTGCCTGCGGCACACCGTGTTCGTACATCTGCTTGTGAACTTTGTTATCGCGCTGGATAACCAGCTCCAGCTTCTGCGACAGGGCGTTAACCACCGAGACGCCTACGCCGTGCAGACCGCCGGAAACTTTATAGGAGTTATCATCGAATTTACCGCCAGCGTGCAGGACGGTCATGATAACTTCCGCTGCGGAGACGCCCTCTTCCGGGTGAATGCCGGTCGGGATGCCGCGGCCGTCATCCTGGACGGAGACGGAGTTATCGCTGTGGATGGTGACAACGATATCTTTGCAGTAACCCGCGAGCGCTTCGTCGATAGCGTTATCCACAACCTCGAATACCATGTGGTGCAGACCGGTGCCGTCATCCGTGTCGCCGATATACATACCCGGGCGCTTACGCACCGCATCCAGCCCTTTCAGGACTTTGATACTGGAGGAGTCATAAGAATTCGACATCAACGTTTCTCGCTCATTTAATCTTGGGTTAATCCGTTATTTTACCTTTTTCCACGCGGAACATCTTCGAATTTTTGTCCGACATGTCCATAACGTGTTCAGCGCTGATCGCGCTGACGAAAACCTGCGACTGCGTCGCTTTCAGGCGGCTGGATAACAGACCGCGGCGGGCATCATCAAGTTCCGAGGCAAAATCATCTATCAGGTACAGGCAGCGCCGCCCGCTGACGCGGGTGAGGAACTCTCCTTGCGCCAGACGCAGGGCGCACATCAGCAGCTTAAGCTGCCCGCGCGACAAGGTATCTTCCACCGGCGCCCCGTCGGCGCGAATGCGAAAATCCGCTTTATGCGGGCCGTGGGCGGTGTAGGTTAACATTCTGTCGCGCTCGAAATTCCGCTCCAACACCTCCGCGTAGTCGGTCTCTTTTTCCCAGCCGCGCTGGAAAGAGAAGGTGAGCGTGAATTCCGGTAAAAATTGCTGACAGGTATCCGCCATGTCTTCGACGATAGCGGCGCTGTATTCGGCACGCCAGCGGCTGATCTGCTCCGCCAGCGGGATTAATTCCAGATCCCAAGGCCGCAGCTGGGCATAGCGGCTGACCTGACGCAGCGCGGCGTTGCGCTGCTTGACCAGGCGCTTCAGATTGCTCCAGGCGGTGAAGAATCCGGCTTCGTTATGAAAGCATCCCCAGTCAAGGAATGCTCTTCTGTATTTGGGGCCGCCGTTGAGTAAAGTAAACCCCTCCGGCGTAATCAGCTGCATCGGCATCAGGTGCGCCAGCTCCGCCACTTTGTGGCCGTCGGTGCCGTCGATACGCACCTTGCTGTCGCCCTGTTTGTCTTTGGTCAGGCCGATGGCGGTTTCCCGCTCTTCACCCTGCAGACGGCCATGCAGAACAAACGCATCCTGCTCGTGGCGGATCACTCGGCCAATTTGCAAACTGCGAAATGCCCGGCCGTGGCCAAGCGTGTAGATAGCTTCCAGCACGCTGGTTTTGCCGCTGCCGTTCGCGCCAACCAGGAAGTTAAAGCCGGGAGATAAAGCGAGATCCGCGCTTTCAATATTGCGGAAGTCTTTGATGAGCAAGCGCGTCAGTGACATATCAGCGTTCTTTGGGCCAGGGCGTTATCGGCGCAGCCAGTTTCAACGCGGACTGCGCGCAGACCCTGGAGCGTACACAAAGTACGTGACAGGGGCGAGCACAGCCCAGGTTGAAAATGGCAAGTAAGATAGCCCGATATTTTCCACTACAATCTCATAGGCATGACGACATAGGCTGCGGATTGAGAGGCCGCATCCTCAATCTGCACGCTCGACACCGAATCCGTCAGCAGAATGCGTACATTCTCGCACTTCAGCGCATTCAGCACATCCAGCACATAGCTAACGTTGAAGCCAATCTCCATCTCCGTTCCGGCGTAGGTCACATCCAGAATCTCTTCCGCTTCTTCCTGTTCCGGGTTATTGGCGGTGATTTTCAGCTGGTTTTCGCTAACGTACAGCCGCACACCGCGGAATTTCTCGTTGGAGAGAATCGCCGCGCGCGCAAAAGCCTGCTTCAGAATATCGCAGCCCGCTTCGAGGTGTTTATCCGGATTTTTCGGCAATACGCGGCGATAATCCGGGAAACGGCCATCAACCAGCTTAGAGGTGAAGATAAAATCGCCAACGTGGGCGCGGATATTGTTGCTGCCTATCTGCACGCGCAGCGGGGTATCGCCGCCGTCGAGCATCCGCATCAGCTCAATCACCCCTTTACGCGGCACGATCACCGAATGGTTCGGCAGCGACGCTTCCAGCGGCATCGAACAGACCGCCAGGCGGTGACCATCGGTGGCCACCGTGCGCAGTTCGCTGCCTTCGGTTTCAAACAGCATGCCGTTTAAGTAGTAACGAACATCCTGGTGCGCCATCGAGAACTGGGTGGCTTCGATCAGACGCTTCATGGTCGCCTGCGGCAGGGTAAACTCCACTTCACTCTGCCAGTCATCCAGATTCGGGAAATCGGCGGCGGGCAGGGTCGACAGCGAGAAGCGGCTGCGGCCGGAACGCACCAGCATGCGATCGCCTTCCAACTGAACCGCGATCTCCGCGCCTTCCGGCAGGCCGCGGCAGATATCAAAGAATTTCCGTGCCGGAACGGTCGTTGCGCCCGCTTCGTGCGGCTGAACCAGCGCCACGCGCGCCACCATCTCCATTTCAAGATCGGTACCGGTCAGCGACAGCGCGCCGTCCGCGACCTGAAGCAGCAGGTTACCGAGAATGGGCAGCGTCGGACGACCACCTAACGGACCGCTCACCTGTTGCAGCGGTTTTAATAAATGTTCACGTTCTACGGTAAATTTCATAGCGTCACGAGGATAATGTTCTGATTAAATTGGAAAAATCTTCTTTAATGTCGTGGCTTTCTTCACGCAGCTGCTCAATCTTGCGGCAGGCGTGCAGCACGGTGGTATGGTCTCGGCCGCCAAACGCATCGCCGATTTCCGGCAGGCTGTGGTTGGTCAGCTCTTTGGCCAGCGCCATCGCCATCTGGCGAGGACGCGCCACCGAACGGGAGCGGCGTTTGGACAGCAGGTCCGCTACCTTAATCTTGTAGTACTCCGCCACCGTCTTTTGAATATTGTCGATGGTGACCAGTTTTTCCTGCAGCGCCAGCAGATCGCGCAGCGCTTCGCGCACGAAATCGATGGTGATCGCCCGGCCGGTGAAGTTGGCGTTGGCGATAACGCGGTTCAGCGCCCCCTCCAGCTCACGCACGTTCGAGCGCAGACGCTTGGCAATAAAGAACGCCACTTCGCCCGGCAGGCGGATGTCGTTCTCGTCGGCTTTTTTCATCAGGATCGCGACGCGGGTTTCCAGCTCCGGCGGCTCGATCGCCACCGTCAGCCCCCAGCCGAAGCGGGATTTTAGACGATCCTCAACGCCGTTGATCTCTTTTGGATAACGATCCGACGTCAGGATGATCTGCTGATTACCTTCCAGAAGCGCATTGAAGGTGTGGAAAAACTCTTCCTGGGATCGTTCTTTATTGGCAAAGAACTGAATGTCATCGATCAGCAGGGCGTCAACGGAGCGGTAGTAACGCTTAAACTCTTCGATGGCGTTGTTCTGCAGCGCTTTAACCATGTCCTGAACGAAACGCTCGGAGTGCATATAGACCACTTTCGCGTTCGGCTTACGCGCCACAATGCCGTTCCCCACCGCGTGCAGCAGGTGAGTTTTACCCAGACCCGTCCCGCCATAGAGGAACAGGGGGTTGTAGGCGCCGCCCGGGTTATCCGCCACCTGACGCGCCGCCGCGCGGGCCAGCTGGTTAGATTTACCTTCGACGAAGTTATCAAACGTGTGTTTCACGTTAACGTTAGAGCGGTAGGTCGGCTCCGCCGGCGCCGGGACATTATCCCAGCCAGGGCGCACGATCGTCGGCGCCGCGCGCGCGGTCTGCACCTGCGCCGCCGGAATGGCCGCCGCAGCCGGGCTTACCGCCCCTTTCTGCAGCGAGCTGGCGGGCTTAGCGCCCACCTCAAAACGCAGCTGCGGGGCGTCCGCACCGCAAAAATCATTGAGGAGTCCATTGATATTATTGAGGTATTTGTCCCTTACCCAGTCGAGCACAAAACGGTTTGGCGCATACAGTGCCAGCGTGTTATCGCTCAGTTCCGCCTGCAATGGGCGGATCCACATGCTGAATTCTGTGGCTGGTAACTCATCCTGCAATCGGGCAAGACACTGCTGCCAAAGCGAAAGTGACACGGCGGACTCCACTCGAACATAAAATCGATATTAAAGAAAAACTGAAACAATCGTGATTGTTGGCACACGTCGACAAGACCCTGCATTAGCCGAAAAGCCCCTGCACAAAAGGGGTGACGTGCGAACCGCTATCTGCGGTTATTACCCGCTGCGGATCCGGGGATCGCGATCGGGACCGGGGATCATAGCCTAAACTGAGAAAGAGATCTTGTGTTTCTCAACAGATTCTTCCCGATTTATCCACAGGAAGGATCGAAACCGGGTAAGTGTAATCGATCCTGCGGGGAGTGAAGCACGATTTCCGCCGCATATTGGAAAAATTAATGAGCTATGCCGCTTTTGGGCGGAAACGATCTAATAAAGATCCTTGTGGATCCTTGCGCTTTACTGGCCAGGCCGTATAATCCCCCACCCGGCGCGTAATGCCCGTTTTCGTCACGCGTCTCAGCTTATTTTTTGTGCGACGAGGTGCGAGAAATAAGGAAAGAGAATTGACTCCGGAGTGTACAATTATTACAATCCGGCCTCTTTAATCACCCACGCTGAGGCGTAAGTCGTTCGAAGTTCGTTCGGGTCTACGCAAAAGTCAGTGAATTTATTCAAGTTTAGGTAGAAATCGCCATGAAACGCACTTTTCAACCGTCTGTACTGAAGCGCAACCGTTCTCACGGCTTCCGTGCTCGTATGGCTACTAAAAATGGTCGTCAGGTTCTGGCACGTCGTCGTGCTAAAGGCCGCGCTCGTCTGACCGTTTCCAAGTAATAAAGCTAACCCTGCGTGGTTAAGCTCGCATTTCCCAGGGAGTTACGCTTGTTAACTCCCAGTCATTTCACTTTCGTCTTCCAGCAGCCACAACGGGCTGGCACGCCGCAAATCACCATCCTCGGCCGCCTGAATTCGCTGGGGCATCCCCGCATCGGTCTCACCGTCGCCAAGAAAAACGTGAAACGCGCACATGAACGCAATCGGATTAAACGTCTGACGCGTGAAAGTTTTCGTTTGCGTCAACATGAACTCCCGCCAATGGATTTCGTGGTGGTGGCGAAAAGAGGGGTTGCCGACCTCGATAACCGTGCTCTCTCGGAAGCGTTGGAAAAATTATGGCGCCGCCATTGTCGCCTGGCTCGCGGGTCCTGATCGGCCTGATTCGAGTTTATCAGCGCCTGATTAGTCCGCTACTCGGGCCGCATTGTCGTTTCACCCCAACCTGTTCTCAATACGGAATTGAGGCCTTACGCAGGTTTGGAGTGATAAAAGGCAGTTGGTTGACGATGAAACGCGTATTAAAATGCCACCCTTTACACCCTGGTGGTGACGATCCCGTCCCGCCTGGACCATTTGATACCAGAGAACACTAACGATGGATTCGCAACGCAATCTTCTTATCATCGCTTTGTTGTTCGTGTCTTTCATGATCTGGCAAGCCTGGGAGCAGGACAAAAATCCGCAGCCCCAGCAGCAGACCACGCAGACTACGACCACAGCAGCGGGTAGCGCCGCCGACCAGGGCGTACCGGCCAGTGGCCAGGGGAAACTGATTACGGTTAAAACCGACGTGCTTGAGCTGACTATCAACACCAACGGTGGCGATATTGAGCAGGCGCTGCTTCTGGCGTATCCAAAAACGCTGAAATCGACCGAACCGTTCCAGTTACTGGAAACCACGCCGCAGTTTGTCTACCAGGCGCAGAGCGGCTTAACCGGCCGTGACGGCCCGGATAACCCGGCAAACGGCCCGCGTCCGCTGTACAACGTCGATAAAGAGGCGTTTGTGCTGGCCGATGGCCAGGATGAGCTCGTTATCCCGCTGACCTACACTGACAAAGCCGGCAACGTCTTCACCAAAACCTTCACCCTGAAGCGCGGTGGCTATGCGGTGAACGTGGGTTACAGCGTGCAGAATGCCAGCGAGAAGCCTCTGGAAGTCTCAACCTTCGGTCAGCTGAAGCAGACCGCTGCGCTGCCGACCAGTCGCGATACGCAGACCGGTGGCCTGTCCACGATGCATACTTTCCGTGGCGCCGCGTTCTCCACTGCGGATTCGAAATACGAGAAATATAAATTCGATACCATTCTGGATAACGAAAACCTGAACGTCAGCACCAAAAACGGTTGGGTTGCCATGCTGCAGCAGTACTTCACCACCGCATGGGTGCCGCGGAATAACGGGACGAATAACTTCTACACCGCCAACCTCGGCAACGGCGTTGTCGCTATTGGCTACAAATCGCAGCCGGTACTGGTGCAGCCAGGCCAGACCGACAAACTGCAGAGCACGCTGTGGGTCGGCCCGGCTATTCAGGACAAAATGGCTGCCGTTGCGCCGCACCTGGATCTGACCGTCGACTACGGCTGGCTGTGGTTCATCTCCCAACCGCTGTTCAAGCTGCTGAAATTCATCCACAGCTTCCTCGGCAACTGGGGCTTCTCGATCATCGTTATCACCTTTATCGTTCGTGGCATCATGTACCCGCTGACCAAAGCGCAGTACACCTCCATGGCGAAGATGCGCATGCTGCAGCCGAAGATTCAGGCCATGCGTGAGCGTCTGGGCGACGATAAACAACGTCAAAGCCAGGAGATGATGGCGCTGTATAAAGCGGAAAAAGTAAACCCGCTGGGCGGCTGCTTCCCGCTGATTATTCAGATGCCGATCTTCCTTGCGCTGTATTACATGCTGAGCGCCTCGGTTGAACTGCGTCATGCGCCGTTTATCCTGTGGATCCACGACCTGTCTGCTCAGGACCCGTACTACATCCTGCCGATCATCATGGGCGCGACCATGTTCTTCATCCAGAAGATGTCGCCGACCACCGTGACCGACCCGATGCAGCAGAAGATCATGACCTTTATGCCGGTCATCTTCACGGTGTTCTTCCTGTGGTTCCCGTCTGGCCTGGTGGTGTACTACATCGTCAGCAACCTGGTCACCATTATTCAGCAGCAGCTGATTTACCGTGGTCTGGAGAAACGTGGCCTGCATAGCCGCGAGAAGAAGAAATCCTGATACTCTTCATTCTTCAAGCCGCAGATGCGTTGGCTTCATTAGTTCGCCCCAGTCACTTACTACAGTAAGCTCCTGGGGCCTCACTAACTTGCCGCCTTTCTGCAACTTGAATTATTTCGAGTATCTACGGTAGCGTTAATGCCAGAGAAGGCGGTCAATGGACCGCCTTTTTTACATCTACATAGAGAGTCACCATGAGCCATAACGACACTATCGTCGCCCAGGCAACCCCTCCGGGACGCGGGGGTGTGGGCATCCTGCGTATCTCCGGCCTTAAGGCGCGCGACGTCGCGCAGGCGGTGCTGGGCAAGCTGCCGAAGCCGCGCTATGCCGACTACCTGCCGTTCAACGACGTTGACGGTACCCCGCTGGATCAGGGGATTGCGCTGTGGTTCCCCGGGCCGAACTCCTTTACCGGGGAAGATGTGCTTGAGCTGCAGGGCCACGGCGGCCCGGTCATTCTCGACCTGCTGCTTAAACGTATTCTGACCCTGCCGGGCCTGCGCATCGCCAGGCCGGGTGAGTTTTCCGAGCGCGCGTTCCTCAACGACAAGCTCGATCTGGCGCAGGCAGAGGCCATCGCCGACCTTATCGACGCCAGTTCAGAGCAGGCGGCGCGCTCGGCGCTGAATTCGCTGCAGGGGGCGTTCTCCGCGCGGGTGAATCATCTTGTGGAAGCGCTCACTCACCTGCGCATCTACGTGGAAGCGGCCATTGACTTCCCGGATGAAGAAATCGATTTCCTCTCCGACGGCAAAATTGAAGCCCAGCTGAACGAGGTGATGGCCGATCTCGACGCCGTCCGCGCGGAAGCTCGTCAGGGCAGCCTGCTGCGCGAAGGGATGAAAGTGGTGATCGCCGGGCGGCCAAATGCCGGTAAATCAAGCCTGCTGAACGCCCTGGCGGGCCGCGAAGCGGCGATCGTCACCGATATCGCCGGTACCACCCGCGACGTGCTACGCGAGCATATCCATATCGACGGCATGCCGCTGCATATCATCGATACCGCAGGCCTGCGCGATGCTAATGACGAAGTGGAACGTATCGGCATCGAGCGCGCCTGGCAGGAGATTGCCCAGGCCGATCGGGTGCTGTTTATGGTCGATGGCACCACCACCGGCGCCGTTGACCCGGCGGAGATCTGGCCAGACTTTATCGAGCGCCTGCCCGCTAAATTGCCGATTACCGTGGTGCGCAATAAAGCCGATGTCACCGGCGAAGCGCTCGGTATCAGCGAAGTAAATGGCCACTCACTTATTCGCCTGTCGGCACGTACCGGCGAAGGCGTGGAGGTGCTACGTAACCACCTCAAGCAGAGCATGGGCTTCGATACCAATATGGAAGGCGGCTTCCTCGCCCGCCGCCGTCACCTGCAGGCCCTGGAAGAGGCGGCGAACCATCTGCAGCAGGGCAAAGCCCAGCTGCTGGGCGCCTGGGCCGGCGAGCTGCTGGCGGAAGAGCTGCGCCTCGCGCAGCAGGCGCTGAGCGAGATCACCGGGGAGTTCACTTCCGACGATCTGCTGGGCCGCATCTTCTCCAGCTTCTGTATCGGCAAATAACGTTTAGTCCGTAAACGTTCACTCACCCGCATTAACGCCGCGTTAATGCGGGTTTTTTCTTGCCCTTTGCGGCGCAACGTTCTCTACTTTTATCTCCCCCTCTGCCGCGAGACTAAAACATGACCGTTGAATATACCGTGATCGAGAAGGTGCCCTCCGCCGAAGCGTTTTGCCACCTGCGGGTAGCCGCCGGCATGTCGCCGCGCCCCCTGGAAGGCGCCAGAGCCGGACTGCCGCATAGCTGTTATGGCGTACATATCCTCTGGCAGGAGACGCCGATCGCGATGGGACGCATCGTCGGCGACGGAGCGATTAATTTCGATATTGTCGACGTCGCCGTCGATCCGGCTCACCAGGGAAAAGGCCTTGGCCGGCTGGTGATGGAGAAGCTGGTCGCCTGGCTGGACGCTAACGCCTTTGATGGCGCCTACGTTACGCTGGTGGCGGATGTGCCGGAACTGTACGCGAAGTTCGGCTTCGAAAGCGTTCGCCCGGAGAGCGAGGGGATGGCCCGCGTCTGGCGAACCCGCAGTCGTTAGCTCGCATTTCCTGCCAGGAAAAGAGCGTTGTCCAAATGGCAACTCGTCTTACGGCGCGTTCCTCACTATGCTGAACGCCATTCACATCGCGAGGATCCCATGACACGCTTTCTTCTCTGCAGCTTTGCCCTGGTTCTGCTCTACCCCTCCGGCATCGATATGTATCTGGTCGGCCTGCCGCGTATTGCTCAGGACCTGGGGGCCAGCGAGGCGCAATTACATATCGCCTTCTCGGTCTATCTGGCCGGTATGGCCTCCGCGATGCTGTTTGCTGGCCGCATCGCCGACCGCTCGGGGCGTAAGCCTGTCGCTATTGTAGGTGCAGCGATCTTTGTTATCGCCTCCCTGCTCTGCGCCCAGGCGCATACCAGCAGCCACTTCCTCATCGGACGCTTTATCCAGGGGATCGGCGCCGGCAGCTGCTACGTGGTGGCTTTCGCTATCCTGCGCGATACGCTGGACGACCGTCGCCGCGCCAAGGTGCTGTCGTTGCTCAACGGCATCACCTGCATTATCCCCGTCCTGGCGCCGGTGCTTGGCCACCTGATTATGCTGAAATATCCGTGGCAGAGCCTGTTCTACACGATGACCGGCATGGGCGTCATGGTCGCTGTGCTGTCGGTCTTTATCCTGCGTGAAACGCGGCCGACGGCGCCTCCGCAGGCAGCGTCACCGCAGCATGACGCTGGCGAATCGCTGTTGAACCGCTTTTTCCTCAGCCGCTTACTCATTACCACCCTCAGCGTGACGGTGATCCTGACCTACGTTAACGTCTCGCCGGTACTAATGATGGAAGAGATGGGGTTCGACCGGGGAACTTACTCAATGGCGATGGCTCTGATGGCGATGATCAGCATGGCGGTCTCCTTCTCAACGCCGTTCGCCCTGTCGCTGTTTAATCCCCGCACCTTAATGCTGACCTCACAGGTGCTGTTTCTGGCGGCAGGCGTGACGCTGAGCCTCGCGACTCGCCAGGCCGTCACCCTGATCGGGCTGGGCATGATTTGCGCCGGCTTCTCCGTTGGGTTCGGCGTCGCGATGAGCCAGGCGCTGGGGCCGTTCACGCTGCGCGCGGGCGTCGCCAGCTCGGTCCTCGGCATCGCGCAGGTGTGCGGTTCATCGCTGTGGATTTGGCTCGCCGCCATCATCGGACTCAGCGCAATGAATATGCTGATCGGGATACTCATTGCCTGTAGCATAGTGAGCCTTGTTTTGTTACTGGTCGTCACCCCGCCGCGGGTTGCGCAATACGATGAAGAAGCCGCTGTCGAGTCTTGATCTTAATTTACTCCTCTGCCTGCAGCTCCTGACCCAGGAGCTCAGCGTTACCCGTACGGCGAAGCGGATGAACGTTTCGCCGTCAGCGGTGAGCAAGTCGCTGGCCAAACTGCGCGCCTGGTTTGACGATCCGCTGTTTGTGAAAACCCCGCTGGGCCTGGCGCCCACGCCGCTGGTCAGCAGCATGGAGCAGGATCTGGCGGACTGGATGCAGATGGGCAACCAAATCCTCGATAAACCGCACCATACCATGCCCAGCGGCCTCAAATTCGAACTGGCGGCGGAAACGCCGCTGCTGATGATCCTGTTTAACACCCTCTCTCAGCGCATCTATCAGCGCTATCCGCAGGCATTGATTCGTTTGCGCAACTGGGACTACGACTCCCTGGACGCCATCATCCGCGGTGAGGTGGATATCGGCTTCTGCGGACGCGAAAGCCATCCGCAGTCGCGTGAGCTGCTGAGCCTGCTGCCGTGGTATATCGATTTTGAGGTGCTGTTCCCCGCCCTGCCGCAGGTCTGGCTGCGCGCCGATCATCCGGCGCTCAGGGAAGAGTGGGATCTGGCGGCATTCTTACGCTATCCGCATATCACTATCTGCTGGGAACAACGCGATACCTGGGCCCTGGACGACGTGCTGCAGGAGCTGGGGTATAAGCGTAACGTGGCGCTGACCGTGCCGGGGTTTGAGCAATCACTTTTTATGGCCGCTCAGCCGCAGCACACCATGCTGGCCACCGCGCCGCGCTACTGTCAGCACTATAATCAGCAGCACCAGCTGCCGCTCGTCTCCCGGCCGCTCCCCCTGGAGGCGCAGCATCTGGAAAAGCTGCGCGTTCCCTTCACCCTGCTATGGCATAAGCGCAACAGCTACAACCCGAAGCTTGTCTGGCTTAGAGATACGCTGAAAGCGCTCTATTCCGGTACGCTTTAAGCCTTGTTTCGTGCCCATAGCACCTTATTTGCGCAAGAATTTGTAAAATTCAAACAAATTCCCTTTTCAATGGGGGATTTCGGCATTAAAACCTGTTAATACCAGGCGATAATAGCGCCCGCAGTTTTATCCAGACCATTACTCACGGAGCGACGTATGGCAACGCATTTTGCAAGAGGGATACTCAGTACCGGGGAGCCGCTATCGACACGTTTGTCAGCGGCCTGTCATCAATCCGCACGTCTTCTCCCGACATATCGCCAGGCTCGCTTTTGCGCGTCGCGCTCGCTGCTTGCCGAGCTGCTGTTTATGCTTTACGGCATCAGCGAGCTGCCTGAAATCATCAACGAAGCGAATGGCCGACCGGTTTTTAGCGATCGCCAACTGCCCCGCTTTTCGATCGCTTATACTGGCAATATCGTTGGTGTTGCCCTCACCACCGAGGGGGATTGTGGCCTCGACATGGAACTGCAGCGCACTGTCCGCAGCCACGACGCCGACCGGCACAATTTCAGCAACAATGAGAATCTGTGGATTAACATACAGCATGACCCGGACGAAGCGCGCAGCCAGCTGGTAGCGCTGCGCCGCAGCGTGCTAAAGCTGACCGGCGAAGCATCAACGCAGCTGCAGCTGCTGCCCGGCTCTGGCCGCCTGCGCACCGCCGGCAGTCAGCCAATCGAAGCGGTATGTGACGCCGAATCGCTGCTGGTATGGTCCATTGCCGCTACCCCGAACATCGGCTCGCTGAAGGTCTGGGAATATGATGCTAAGGGAGGTGACTGGCGCAGCCTGGCAGATGCGCAGCAGCGCGCACGCGAACCGTCAGCCCGCCTGATGCGCTTTACCAGCTTACCCATGGAAAAAACCTTATCCCTCAATTGACCGGTCTTGCCGGCATCATGATCCAAAGGAGCAATCATGTCAGATACCTTGAAAGTGGTTACGTTACTCGGCAGCCTGCGTAAAGGGTCGTTTAATGGAATGGTCGCGCGCACCCTGCCCGGCATCGCGCCAGCGGGCATGGATATCTCCGCGCTGCCGTCGATCGGTGATATCCCGCTGTACGATGCTGATATGCAGGAGGAAGAAGGTTTTCCGCAGCGCGTGCAGGAGATTGCGCAACAGATCCGCGAGGCGGATGGGGTAGTGATAGTCACTCCAGAATATAACTATTCCGTGCCTGGCGGCCTGAAAAACGCCATCGACTGGCTGTCACGCCTGCCCGAGCAGCCGCTGTCCGGCAAACCGGTACTGATTCAGACCAGCTCAATGGGCGCCATCGGCGGTGCGCGCTGCCAGTATCATCTGCGGCAGATTCTGGTCTTCCTTGATGCGATGGTAATGAATAAACCGGAATTTATGGGCGGCGTCATCCAGAACAAAGTGGATCCGCAGGCGGGTGAAGTGGTCGATCAAAGCACCCTCGACCATCTGCGCGGCCAACTGACCGCTTTCGGCGACTATATTCGGCGGGTTAAAGCATAAAAAAAAAACCC
>NZ_GL882806.1:38571-42085 GCF_000195655.1 Klebsiella sp. MS 92-3 | reverse complement strand
GGGCTTTTTCATCATGCGTGCGGATTAATGTGCATCGATAAAGACAATTTTCAGCACGAACAGCAGCGAAACGATAATCACACACGGGCTGAGCTCGCGCAGCCGGCCGGTACCGATCTTCATCACGCAGTAAGAGATAAAGCCCAGGGCGATACCTTCGGTGATCGAGAAGCTAAACGGCATCATCACTGCGGTGATGAACGCAGGCACCGCCTCGGTCAGGTCGCTCCACTTCACGCGCGCGAGGCTGGAGGTCATCAGCACGCCAACGTATATCAGCGCGCCCGCGGCGGCATAGCCAGGAACCATCCCCGCCAGCGGAGAGAGGAAAATAACCAGCAGGAACAGGATACCAACGACAACGGCGGTCAGGCCGGTACGCCCGCCCACGGAAACGCCGGAAGAAGATTCGATATAGGCCGTCACCGACGAGGTACCGATGAAGGAGCCCGCCACCGACGAGACGCTATCGACAAACAGCGCTTGCTTCATGCGCGGGAATTTACCGTTGGCATCCGCGAGACCCGCTTTATCCGTCACGCCAATCAGCGTCCCGGAGGAGTCAAACAGGTTGACCAGCATAAAGGAGAAGATCACGCCGGCCAGGCCCAGGTTCAGGGAGCCCGCCAGATCGACCTGACCAATCACCGAAGCCACGCTCGGCGGCGCCGAGACGATCCCGGTGTAATGCACGTCGCCCAGCATCCAGCCCAGCAGGGTGGTCACAACGATAGAGACCAGTACCGCGGCGTGAATGTTGCGCGACGCCAGAATCGCGATGATAAAGAAGCCCAGCACGCCCAGCAGTACGCTGTGGGAAGTCAAATGACCAATGCTGACCAGCGTTTCCGGATTGGCGACAATCACCCCGGCGTTTTTCAGGCCCATCATGCCGATAAACAGGCCGATACCGCTGGTGATACCTACACGCAGGCTAAGCGGAATATTGGCGATCATCCAGTAACGTACGCGGAAGATGGTCAGCAGCAGCAGGCCCACGGCGCCCCAGAAGATGGCGCCCATGCCCACCTGCCACGGCAGCCCCATCGCCTGCACCACCACAAAGGCGAAAAAGGCGTTCAGGCCCATCGCCGGCGCCAGGGCGACCGGCAGGTTCGCGAACAGACCCATCAGGATACTGCCGAAAGCGGCAATCAGACAGGTGGTCACAAACACGGCGCTGGTATCCATGCCCGCTACGCCAAGAATTTGTGGGTTAACAAAAACGATATACACCATCGTCAGGAACGTGGTGAAACCGGCGATGGCTTCGGTGCGCACCGTGGTGCCGTGCTCGCGCAGCTTAAATACGCGCTCCAGCAGACCCTGGCCAGAAGACTGGCTGGTTTGTTGTTGACTCATTATCGGTTTCCGAACGTAAGGAGGGAAAATTCGAGGCTATCCTATACCAAATTACGGCACCAGGCGCGGTTGTATGGTAATTTTTTTCATTTATTTTGCTTATACGGCAACGATTGCGTCGCGGCATTGAGCATTACGAAAACGTTAAACTTGTTAATATGGAAAGGCTATGACTCAACCAGAAGCAGTATTTTTTGACTGTGACGGCACGCTGGTCGACAGCGAGGTGATTTGCTCCCGCGCCTACGTTCACATGTTTCAGGAATTCGGCATTACGCTGGACCTCGCCGAGATTTTTAAGCGCTTCAAAGGTGTGAAGCTGTACGAAATTATCGACACCATCAACGCTGAGTATGGCGTTAATCTGCAAAAGGCCACCCTGGAGCCGATTTACCGGGCCGAGGTCGCTCGCCTGTTCGATAGCGAGCTGGAGGTGGTTCCCGGAGCCCAGGCGCTGCTGGATGCGGTAAGCGTCCCGATGTGCGTGGTTTCCAATGGCCCGGTCAGTAAGATGCAGCACTCGCTCGGACGCACCGGCCTGCTGCGCCATTTCACTGACCGCTTGTACAGCGGCTACGATATTCAGCGCTGGAAGCCCGACCCGGCGCTGATGTTTCATGCGGCAGAGGCCATGCAGGTAAAAGCCGAAAACTGTATTCTGGTGGATGACTCCAGCGCCGGCGCTCAGTCGGGGATTGCCGCCGGCATGGAAGTGTTTTATTTCTGTGCCGATCCGCACAACCAGCCGATCGATCATCCCAAAGTGACGACCTTTACCGATCTGGCAGAGCTGCCGGCATTGTGGCAGGCGCGCGGCTGGAATATCACGCGTTAAGGGCCTGGTGAGCGGCACGTTGGCATCGATGCCCCCCCGCTATGCATCTGCGTAAGCGGGGAATAGAACTAGCGGCTTTTTATTGCTGCAATTCCGCCGCCGCCGCTTTATCGGCAATAATAACCAGTGAAGGGTGCAATTTGAGCACTGAAGCCGGCACCTGCACGCTGACCGGACCTTCCACCACTTGCTTTAACGCGTGCGCTTTTGCCGCACCGCTGACAATTAGCAATAAATTTTTCGCCGCCATCACGCTTCTCGGCCCCATGGTGACATAGCTGTCTGGTACTGCCGAGATATCCCCGCCCATCTCGCTGTTAGCGATAAGAGCAATCATTTCCCCATGAATCGGCACTTCGACCGTCTGATCATGAAAGCGGGTGGTATTCGGCAGGTTGCCGCAAAAATGGCCGTCGGCCCCCAGCCCCAGCACCATCAGATCCAGACCGCCAGCCTCTTCCAGCTGGCGATCGTGCTGAGCGGCGTTGTCCAGCGTCAGCTTGTGAATGTTCTCTTCTTTGATCTGCGCCGGGGTAAAAAACAGCTGGCGCAAATTAGATATCGTGACGCCTTCTCGCGACTGGCCGCGAAAAGGGATCTCATCGAAGTTGTAATAGTGCACCCGATCATAGAATGCTTTGCCTTTCACGGCGGCGGTCAAATGCTCATACATCCTCTTTGGCGTGCTCCCCGCCGTCACCGCCAGATTCACCCGCTGCGGCGCCGTGATATAGCCCAGAACATGATGGCTGGCGACCAGGCTCATCTCTTCATAATCTTCGGTCACAATCATTTTCATCTTGTCGTCCTTCACAAGCACAAAACGGGGGCTGAAGGCCCCCTAAAGGTTATTTAAACAGTTTTTGCACAAACTCGGCGTAGGCCGGGCGCCAGACGTCCATTTCATGGTTCAGGCCGGGATACTGGTGGTAATCAAATTTAATCTGCTGTTTTTCCAGCTCGCTTTTCAGACCAGCAATGTCTTTACCGGTCACAGAATCTTTTTCCCCGACGACCACGGTAAAGTTACGCAGCTGCTTATTGATCGCGTCAGGCTGCTTCAGCTGCGCTTCCACGCCGGCATTCGGCACCGTGGTAGTCGTAACGCCGCTAAAGGTGGCGAGCCAGCCAAAGCTCTCCAGATGATTCATTCCGGAAACCAGCGCCTGATAACCGCCCTGCGAGAGGCCCGCCAGCGCCCGACCGTCGGCATCTTTACGCACGTTAAATCGGGCATCGATCAGCGGAATAATATCCTGCATGAGCTCTTTATCCGCCGCCTGCGCATTAAGTGGATAGAAGGTTTTGCGCCGCCCC
>NZ_GL882806.1:33323-38456 GCF_000195655.1 Klebsiella sp. MS 92-3 | reverse complement strand
CCCCCCCCCGGGGGGGGGAAGTCTTCCGCTACCGCTTCCGGGATATCGGTTTCGGTATCCGGGACCACCACCAGCATCGGCTTAATCTTGCCCTCCGCCAGCAGGTTATCCATGATTTGCGGGATCCGCCCCTGATCGATGGCCGACAGGCCGCTGTCGCCAAAGCCATGATAGAAATAGAGCACCGGCAGCGGATCGCCGGTTCCGCTATAGCCCGGCGGCGTCCAGACATAGAGACGACGTTCGGCGTTCAGAGCCTTCGAGTGATAGGTGAGGGTGCGCAGATCGCCATGCGCAACCTCCCGATCGTCAAGAATACTGCCCGGCACCAGAATCAGACTGGTGTTCACCTGGCGCTGCGGCTTCTGATAGCGGCTGCCGGTATCTACCGAGCGGAAGCCATCCACATCGAAATAGTATTCATAGAGATTGGGCTTCATCGGCTCGCTTTTCCATGTCCAGACTCCGTCCGCTGCCTTGGTCATGTCGTGCGAGACAAAGGAGTCCGGCGTGGCGCCAGTCACTATCGAGACCCGCCGGGCATCAGGGGCAAACAAGCGGTAAGTGATACTCTTATCCGCGTTAACCTGGGTGATAAAGTGGCTCACCGGCAGGCTTGGGTCCGGCATCGCGGGTAATGGCGCCGCCTGGAGGGTAAACGCCGCGCCCGCCAGCGCCAGGGCGAAATAAATTGCATGTCGTTTCATCGTTGTTCCTCTTTCGTTGTGTCCGTTCAGTTATCGTCTCACCACCAGATTTCCGCCTGCGCCCCCACGGCAAACTGATCGTTCTTCCCGTCTTCAAAAATGCTGGTGGTATTATTCGCGGCCTTATCCAGGTCAATATCCTTCGCTTTAATATAGGTGGCATAGAAACGAATTTCCGGGCGCGAGGTCAGCATACTGGTATTGACTTTGAAGGTATGGAACAGCGTGGTCTTGTAGCCGGACTCGTTATATTTCTTGCCGGTAACATCTTTGTTTTGCTGTTTGAAGTACCCCAGCTCGACGCCGGTCTGGTTATATTTATCCCAGATATAAGCCGGTCGCAGAACCGTACGGATAGATTCAAAATCGGAGTGGGCCCCGGTTTCGTAGCTATAGACGTCGTTACCAAAAGAGTAGACGATGGCATTCGCCATAATAACGTCATCGCGTAAATAGGTTTCCCCCTGCGAGGTTAAGCGCACGGCGGTGCCATTGGTATGATCGCCATAATAGCGGCCATTAAAGGTGGTATAGGGGCTGGATCCGGCATAGCGTGAGAAGCTGCTGGCAATAGAGTTATTGGCCAGTAAGAAAGAGAATTCGTTAAAGCCGCCGTTAGCAAATTTCTGCGTTAACGAGGTACCAGCCATCCAGGTATCTTTCCACGGATAATAACCTTCATTGCCCTCTTTATATTTCTCAGAGGAACTTTGGTTGGCGGCGACATAGCGTCCGCTAACCATCAGGCTGGCTTTATCCCACAGCGGAATCTCTTTGTAACGAACGTCCAGGGTGTTAGTGTTAATTTGCTGCTTATTGCTTAAAGAACGGTCATAATCATCGACATCTTCGCGAATCAACGCGATATCGAATTTCCCGGCGCCCACCTGCCAGTTTTCCAGCCCTACGCCGGCCGCCGCATCGGTTCTCTGCGTTTTCCAGTCCAGCATCTGGATTTCAATTTTTGGCGCCCCGTGTTTGCCGACCCAGAAATCGGCTTCCGGCGCAAACGGCAGGAACCCTTTGGTGTTAACATACATATCCGAGAATTGAATGTAGTTTTCGCCGCCGGCATTGTCACCAAACCAGCCAGTGGAATACTGCTGGCCGACGTTCCCGTCGAGCATCACGATGGCGTCGACGCGTTTATCGCCTTCCTGAAACACCCGCTGCTTCAGCTGCAGATCGAACCAGCCGGAATATTCATTGCCCAGGCGGCCAAGCGAACCGATCGCCCATGATTTTGGCGAGCCGTGCGAGGCGGTCCCCCAGCCGGAACGGAAGTAGCCGTTATAGCTAAAGCCAATTTCATCTTTCACGAACTTGCTAAAGTCTTTCAGCGTCATCGCGCTGTAGGCTGGCGCGCCATCGGTGACAGGTTGTTGATTTTTAACCAGCACCGCATCCGGTTTAACCGCCGTTTTCGGCCCGGCGGTCGCCCCCCCGGTCTTGCGCTTCTGACCTTCCGCAGGTGGAGACCATGAGGCCCAAATCTGGTCTCTTTTTCTTTCCTGGTCCTGGTATTTTTTGAGCTCTTTTTGCGTGTCTTTGAGCGCTTTTTCCAGCAGCTCAAGCCGTTGTTCCACCGTCAACTGGCTCGCTAGCAGATTAGTTGAATAACAAAGTGGCGCCAGCAAGACTATCGCCGAAGCGATCCTGTTTTTTCTCATCATAATATTCCCTTATATAATCATTGGCGTAAATAAAACACGACAACAACCCTATTCCGTGCCGGTGCTAATAGCCGTATCCATACCGTTTGACGTCGCGACGGCTGTTATTTTTGCGGTTAGACAAAAACAAAAAAACCTGAAGAAGACCATCTGCCTTGGCAGATAATCCTCTTCAGGTTTTGCCCGCGCATCGCGGTAGCAACCCTCATTCAGCCATTATTGGCCCGCATAAAACAAAAAACCTGATATCGCCCCCAGGAGCAATATCAGGTTTTGCCTGCTGTCGCAGTCACAATCCGTTTAAACCATCCTGAGCGTTAAAACTCAGTGAGTGGCAGCTGATTGTTACGCGATAAAATGAATAACTCAAACGGGCAGATTGTTAATTGTGACGATAATCTCAGCAATCTCGCAGCCGCGGGGTAAAACATATCTAATTCTGATAAATCCATTTACCAGAATTAGACAGAATGATTATTACTCTTTCGGATCTTTGCCAGCAAGCAGTTTATCCAGCTCATCGCCGCCAACGTGACGGAAATCCTGACCTTTGACGAAGTAGAAAATATATTCGCAGATATTCTGGCAGCGGTCGCCGATACGCTCGATGGAGCGCGCGCAGAACAGCGCGGTCAGGACGCTGGGGATAGTGCGCGAGTCTTCCATCATGTAGGTCATCAGCTGACGCACGATGCCTTCATATTCCTGGTCGACTTTCTTATCTTCGCGATAGATACGTACCGCTTCGTCGAGATCCATACGCGCAAACGCATCCAGTACGTCATGCAGCATCTGCACCGTGTGGCGGCCCAGCGATTCGAGGCTCACCAGCAGCGGCTGGTGCTGCTGGGAAAACTTCTCCAGCGCGGTGCGGCAGATTTTATCCGCCACGTCGCCAATGCGTTCCAGCTCAGCGATAGTCTTGATGATCGCCATCACCAGGCGCAGGTCGCTGGCGGTCGGCTGGCGCTTGGCGATGATGCGCACGCACGCTTCATCGATAGCCACTTCCATCATGTTGACCTGCTTGTCGCCGTCGATGACGCGTTTCGCCAGATCGCTGTCCTGGTTATGCATGGCGGTGATGGCATCAGAGAGCTGCTGTTCCACCAGCCCACCCATGGTCATCACCTGGGTGCGGATATACTCCAGTTCAGCGTTGAACTGGCCGGAAATATGTTTGTTAAGATTTAGGTTGTCCATGGTGTCTCCTGATTGCCCAACTGGTGAGAGCCTGAAAGCACAAGGGCAAATCAACCGTAGCGGCCAGTAATATAATCTTCAGTTTGTTTCTTCGCGGGCTTAGTGAACAGGTCATCCGTGTTGCTGAACTCAATCAGCTCGCCAAGATACATAAATGCCGTATGGTCGGAGCAACGCGCAGCCTGCTGCATGTTGTGAGTCACGATAACGACGGTGTAGTCCTGTTTCAGCTCGGTGATCAGCTCTTCGATACGCCCGGTGGAGATCGGGTCCAGCGCGGAGCACGGCTCATCAAGCAGCAGCACTTCCGGGCGGATCGCGATACCGCGGGCAATGCACAGACGCTGCTGCTGACCACCGGAGAGAGAATACCCGCTCTGGTGCAGTTTATCTTTGGTTTCGTTCCATAATGCGGCTTTGGTCAGCGCCCACTGCACGCGCTCGTCCATATCGGCACGGGACAGCTTTTCAAACAGGCGCACGCCGAAGGCGATATTGTCGTATATGGACATCGGGAACGGCGTTGGTTTCTGGAACACCATGCCAACCTTAGCGCGCAGCAGGGCGATATCCTGGGTGTTAGTCAGAATGTTGTCGCCATCCAGCAGGATCTCACCTTCCGCGCGCTGCTCCGGATATAGTTCAAACATCTTGTTGAACGTGCGCAGCAGGGTGGATTTACCACAGCCTGACGGACCGATAAACGCCGTCACCTGGTTTTTGGTGATATCCAGGTTGATGTTCTTCAGGGCATGGAATTTGCCGTAGTAGAAGTTCAGGTTACGAACTGAAATCTTACCCGGAGCTGTATTCACCATACTCATCTCAATCTCTTCCTCATTCAGCGCAGCAGTTGCTGCGCCGCAAAAAATTAACCGTGTTTCTTCTTGGCGAAGATAACGCGCGCCAGGATGTTCAGCAGCAAGACGCACAGGGTGATAATCAACACCCCGGCCCATGCCAGTTGCTGCCACTCCGCAAACGGACTCATGGCAAATTTGAAAATGGTCACCGGCAGGTTAGCAATCGGCTGCATCATGTCGGTGCTCCAGAACTGGTTGGACAGCGCGGTGAACAGCAGCGGCGCCGTTTCCCCGGCGATACGGGCAATAGCCAGCAGGATCCCGGTCATAATCCCTGAGACGGAGGCTTTCAGGGTGATCGCCGAGATCATCTTCCACTTCGGCGTCCCCAGCGCATAGGCCGCTTCACGCAGGCTATCCGGCACCAGCTTCAGCATGTTTTCGGTGGTACGAATAACGATAGGCACCTGCAGCAGCGCCAGCGCGATAACGCCCGCCCAGCCCGAGAAGTGCTGCATCTGCGCCACCACAATGGTGTAGACGAACAGACCCACCACGATAGACGGCGCGGAAAGCAGAATGTCGTTGATAAAGCGGATGATTTCCGCCAGCACCGACTTGCGGCCATACTCCGCCAGATAAATTCCGGCGAGGATACCCAGCGGCGTACCAAATACGGTTGCCCACAGGATCAGCAGGCCGCTGCCGGCGAGGGCGTTAGCCAGTCCACCCCCCCCCCCCCCCCCC
>NZ_GL882806.1:14510-33208 GCF_000195655.1 Klebsiella sp. MS 92-3 | reverse complement strand
CCCCCCCGCCCGCCGTATTCGGCGGCGGCGTCATTTCGGTGAACAGCGCCAGACTCATGCCGTCGAAACCGCGGGTTATCGTCGCCATCAGGATCCAGATAAGCCAGAACAAACCAAACGCCATGGTCGCCATCGACAGCGCCAGAGCGATACGGTTCTTCATGCGGCGTTTGGCCTGCATCTTGCGACGGGACTCCGCCAGTTCGGCGGTAGTTTGCAATTCAATGGTCGCCATTAGCGTGCCCCCTCATTCTTCGCGAGGCGCATAATCATAAACTTCGACGCGGCCAGAACGATAAAGGTGATAACGAACAGGATCAGGCCCAGCTCCATCAGCGCCGCCACGTGCAGGCCGGTTTCCGCTTCGGCGAACTCATTAGCCAGCGCGGAGGTAATACTGTTCCCCGGCATATACAACGAGATGCTGTCGAGCTGGTAGGTGTTGCCGATGATAAAGGTGACCGCCATGGTTTCACCCAGCGCGCGGCCCAGACCGAGCATCACCCCGCCGATCACCCCGTTTTTAGTGAACGGTAAAACGATGCGCCAGATAACTTCCCAGGTGGTGCAGCCGATGCCATAGGCCGACTCTTTCATCATCACCGGGGTCTGTTCGAAAACATCGCGCATGACCGCGGCGATGTAAGGGATGATCATGATGGCCAGAATGACGCCAGCGGCGAGAATACCGATACCAAACGCCGGGCCGGCAAACAGCGCGCCGACGAACGGGATGGTCGACAGAACGTTGCCGACCGGCTCCTGGAAGTAAGTCGCAAACAGCGGGGCGAAAATAAACAGGCCCCACATGCCGTACACGATGCTCGGGATTGCCGCCAGCAGCTCAATCGCAATGCCCAGCGGACGCTTGAGCCAGGCGGGGGACAATTCTGTCAGAAACAGCGCGATGCCGAAGCTCACCGGAACGGCGATCAGCAGCGCGATAAAAGAGGTGACCAGGGTTCCGTAAATCGGGACCAGCGCGCCGAAGATCTCGTTAGGCGCATCCCACTCTTTGGTCCACAAAAAGGCAAAGCCAAACTTTTGAATGCTCGGCCAGGAAGAGATGATCAGGGAAACGATGATGCCGCCCAGCATCAATAGCACAATCAGCGCAGCCAGTTTTACCAGCGCACTGAAAATCATGTCACCCTTTTTCCCCGGAGGGGTAAATGCAGGCTTGGTTGCAGCCATAGATTACTCTTTACGTATTAAAACTTGTTCGAATAAATGCCCGGTGGCGTTGGCTCCCGGGCCTACAGTCTGAACCGTAGGGCGGGCAGCGCCTGAACGCCCCCGCCATCTTCGTCAAAAATCTACTGTTAGTACAGCGCTTTACCGCTGCTGTCTTTGACGTTGGTTTTCCATGCCGCGCGAACCTGCTCTACCACGCTTTCCGGCAGCGTCGCGTAATCCAGCGCATTCGCTTCTTTCCCGCCGTTTTTATACGCCCAGTCGAAGAACTTCAGCACTTCAGCGGTCTGTTCCGGCTTGTTCGTCGCCTTATGCACCAGGATGAAGGTGGTTGAGGTGATCGGCCATGCATTTTCGCCTTTCTGGTTGGTCAGGTCCTGAGCGAAAGACTTGCTCCAGTCAACGCCTTTTGCGGCGTTAGCGAAGTTGTCTTCAGTCGGGCTAACCGGCTTGCCGTCGGCAGAGACCAGTTTGGTGTAGGCCAGGTTGTTTTGCTTAGCGTAAGCGTATTCGACGTAACCAATCGAGCCCGGCAGACGCTGAACAAAGGCGGCGATACCATCGTTGCCTTTACCGCCCAGACCGGTTGGCCAGTTTACGGTAGAGCCGGCGCCGATTTTCGATTTCCACTCTTCATTCACTTTGGACAGGTAGCTGGTGAAAACGAATGAGGTACCTGAACCATCGGCGCGGCGGACCACGGCGATGTTCTGCGACGGCAGCTTCAGGCCCGGGTTGAGCTTAGCGATCGCTTCGTCATCCCATTTTTTAATTTTACCCAGGTAGATATCACCGAGGGTTTTGCCATCCAGCACCAGCTCGCCGGATTTCACGCCAGGCAGGTTAACCGCCAGTACCACGCCGCCAATCACAGTGGGGAACTGGAACAGACCTTCCTGGGTCAGTTTGTCATCAGCCAGCGGAGCATCAGAAGCACCGAAATCAACGGTGTTGGCAATAATCTGCTTAACGCCACCAGAGGAACCAATACCCTGGTAGTTCACTTTATTGCCGGTTTCTTTCTGATAGGTATCAGCCCATTTGGCATACACCGGCGCAGGGAAAGTTGCGCCTGCGCCAGTCAGGCTTGCTGCTGCGAAGGCAGAGAAAGCGCTCATCGATAAGGTCGCGGCGACAACTGTTGCGACGGTGGTACGCATAACGTTCATAATGTCTCCTGCTGGGATTCGTAAATCATTGTTTCGAGGCTATGGTGAGCAAAATAGGTCAAAGAGGTGACAGTAAAATGTACGAATTATGACAGTTTTATGACAGGCCGGGAGAGTGGATTTTACGCCAAATAATACGCTTATAACTCAGATGGTTATCTTTAATCATGACCGTGCAATGACAAAATAATTTTCTTTTTATGACGGCGAAATCGGACCGTAAAACGATCGTTTGTCATCTACCGCCAGCCAAAATATTGCGCACGTAATCGATGGAAAACAGCAGGTGCAAATAAAAAGGGCCGCCGTCGGCAGCCCTTTGCAGGATAGGATGCTTTACTCAACCGTTACCGATTTCGCCAGGTTACGCGGCTGGTCAACGTCAGTGCCTTTGATCAGCGCGACGTGATAAGCCAACAGCTGCAGCGGAACCGTATAGAAGATAGGGGCGATGGTCTCTTCCACATGCGGCATCTCAATGATGTGCATGTTATCGCTACCGTTGAAGCCGGCTTCACCGTCGGCGAAGACGTATAGTTCACCGCCGCGGGCACGAACCTCTTCGATGTTGGATTTCAGTTTTTCCAGCAGTTCGTTGTTCGGCGCCACCACGATCACCGGCATTTCCGCATCAATCAGCGCCAGTGGGCCGTGCTTAAGCTCGCCCGCCGCATAGGCTTCCGCGTGAATGTAGGAGATCTCTTTCAGCTTCAGCGCCCCTTCCATAGCGATCGGATACTGATCGCCACGGCCAAGGAACAGCGCATGGTGCTTATCAGAGAAGCGCTCTGCCAGCTGCTCAATACGCTTGTCCTGGGAGAGCATCTGCTCGATACGGTTCGGCAGAGCCTGAAGGCCGTGCACGATATCATGCTCGATAGACGCATCCTGACCTTTCAGTCGCGCCAGTTTCGCCACCAGCATCAACAGCACGGTTAGCTGAGTGGTAAAGGCTTTGGTCGAGGCCACGCCGATTTCCGTTCCGGCTTTGGTCATCAGCGCCAGATCGGACTCGCGCACCAGCGACGAGCCCGGCACGTTGCAGATGGCCAGCGAGCCGAGATAGCCCAGCTCTTTCGACAGACGCAGCGCCGCCAGGGTATCGGCGGTTTCACCGGACTGGGAGAGGGTGATCATCAGGCTATTGCGACGCACTGCGGACTTGCGATAGCGGAATTCGGAGGCGATTTCCACATCGCACGGGACGCCGGCTAACGCTTCGAACCAGTAGCGGGAGACCATCCCGGAGTTATAGGAAGTCCCGCAGGCAACTATCTGAATATGTTCAACCTGAGCCAGCATTTCATTGGCGTTCGGCCCCAGCTCGCTGAGATCCACTTCGCCATGGCTGATGCGCCCGGTCAGGGTGTTCTTAATCGCGTTCGGCTGCTCGAAAATCTCTTTCTGCATATAGTGGCGGTAGATACCTTTATCGCCAGCGTCATACTGCAGATTGGATTCGATCTCCTGGCGTTTCACTTCCGCGCCGGATTTATCGAAAATCACCACCGAGCGGCGAGTGACTTCGGCAATATCGCCCTCTTCGAGGAAGATAAAGCGGCGGGTAACTGGCAGCAATGCCAGCTGGTCGGAGGCGATAAAGTTTTCACCCATCCCCAGGCCAATCACCAGCGGGCTACCGGAGCGGGCCGCCAGCAGAGTTCCCGGGTCACGGGTATCCATGATCACCGTACCGTAAGCGCCGCGCAGCTGCGGGATAGCGCGCAGGACGGCTTCACGCAAGGTACCGCCTTGTTCCAGCTCCCAGTGCACCAGATGGGCAATAACTTCGGTATCGGTCTCGGTGACGAAGACATAGCCGCGAGACTGCAGCAGGGCGCGCAGCGGCTCATGGTTTTCGATGATCCCATTATGGACCACCACAATGTGTTCAGAAACATGCGGATGCGCATTGCTCTCAGACGGTTCGCCGTGCGTCGCCCAACGAGTATGGGCGATCCCGGTACCACCGTGTAACGGTTGCTCTTCTACCGCCTGAGCCAGCATCTGAACTTTACCCAGGCGACGCACGCGGGTCATATGACCTTCGCTGTCGACCACTGCCAGACCGGCAGAGTCATAGCCACGGTATTCCAGACGACGTAAACCTTCGAGAAGGATTTCAGCAATATCACGCTGCGCGACTGCGCCAACAATTCCACACATAGTTAAATTTCCTGATAATGGCGATATGCCATGCGTTGTCGCTGACCTGTATTTGCCCGTTTTCCGGGCGCCCCGAGCCTTGTAGAGAGTGGGGTTATTGTTATGGTACTGCCTGCGGACGGGATCTATGTTGACCCTCTCATCCTGGTTCGCCGGGAAAATTTCCCCGGCGCTAATCCAAATTATTTCTTCTTCACCGGACGCTGCCAGCCCTGTTTGTGGACCTGCGGTACGCGGCTCAACACCAGCTCATTATCGGCGATATTGCGCGTAACGGTGGTGCCGGCGGCGATAGTAACGCCGTTGCCTACCGTGACTGGCGCCACCAGCTGGGTATCCGAGCCGACAAAGACATCATCGCCAATAATCGTTTTATGCTTGTTCGCACCATCGTAGTTGCAGGTGATGGTGCCCGCGCCGATATTGACGTTATCGCCAATCTCCGCATCGCCCAGATAGGTCAGATGACCCGCCTTGGAGCCTTTCCCGAGACGCGCTTTTTTCATTTCCACGAAGTTACCAACGTGGGCGCCTTCCAGCAGTTCGGCGCCCGGGCGCAGACGGGCAAATGGACCGATGGTGCAGGCTGCCTGCAGCTGGGCATCTTCCACCACGCTGTAGGGGCTAATTTCGCAGTCATCGCCGATGGTGCTGTTTTTGATCACGCAGCCGGCGCCGATTTTCACTCGATCGCCCAGCACCACGTTGCCTTCCAGAATAACGTTAGTATCGATCTCTACATCGTGCCCGTGCTGCAGCGTACCGCGCAGATCGAAACGCGCCGGATCGCGCAGCATCACGCCCGCCAGCAGCAGCTTTTCCGCCTGCTCCGCCTGGTAGACGCGCTCCAGGCGCGCAAGCTGCAGGCGGTTGTTGACGCCTTCGACTTCGCTCAGGCGCTGCGGATGCACTGCGACGATCTGGTGTCCTTCCTGGTGCGCCATGGCGATGATATCGGTGATGTAGTATTCACCCTGAGCGTTGTTATTGGTGAGTTTCGCCAGCCAGCGCTTTAGATCCGCTCCGCCGGCGATCAGGATCCCGGTGTTGATTTCCTGGATCTGGCGCTGGGCCTCGCTGGCATCTTTGTGCTCAACGATGCCCGTCACCTGGCCATTTTCACGGGTAATGCGGCCATAGCCGGTTGGGTCATCCAGCTTCACCGTTAACAGACCAATCCCACCCTGTGGTTTCGCGGCGCGCAGGCGCTGTAGCGTCTCAACGGAGATCAGCGGCACGTCGCCATAGAGCATCAGGATGTCTTCATCATCATTGAAGAATGGCGCCGCCTGCTGCATAGCGTGCCCGGTTCCGAGCTGCTCGGCCTGCAGCACCCAGTTCAGGTTGTCTTCATGCAGAGTCTGACGCAGCAGATCGCCGCCGTGGCCGTATACCAGGTGTACCGCACATGCGCCTAAATCGTTAGCGGCATCAATGACATGCTGCACCATTGGCTTCCCGGCCAGGGTATGCAGCACCTTAGGAAGATCGGAATACATGCGGGTCCCTTTGCCTGCAGCAAGGATAACCACGCTCATCGCACTATTTGACATACTCATCCTGACGGTAGTTAGAACGAAAAGTAAAAGCCTTTCACGTTGAAATTTCTACATATTTTTCATCATAAAACGAGACGTGGAGAAAACGTCCAGGCTCACTGTTTTACCCCATTTTATGACGCTATTTTTAACCACTGCAAATCAGTTTAACGCTGAAAAAGGAGGGCGGGGTGGAGAATCATTAACTATCTCACTGCTTTTGCTGTTTTTTCGCCACCTGAATAAAGCCGCAGCGGCAGGCGTTTATCAGCACCCACAGCGGGAAGAACCAGGATAAATATTCGCCAGTCGCTGGCGGGGGAGGGCGGTAAAGTGATGGATGCTATCCATAAAAAACGAAAGGCCACCTATCAGGTGACCTTCTTTTCCCGGTTTCACATCGCCAGTGTTGTCGTTTTGATGGGCGATACGTCGTGTCAGCGGGCGAGATAGCGCGGAGCTTAGAAGCTCAGGACGCTAAATTTAGCGATGATTTTATGGAACAGTTTCATGATGATTTCCTGACGCAGGTGCAGTTTATAACGCTCTTTTTTGTGATATGCATCACAAAAAAGAGTTTACGCCTCATCATTTAACTAATCAATAACAATTAAGGGTGAATACTGTTTTCACTTCATCCGCTCGTCAGCAGCGGGCAATAAAAAAAGCCAGCCTGGAACCCAGACTGGCTTTTTACGTTCAAGCCGGTGTTACATCGCTTTTTTGGTCAACTCGATAACGCGCAGTTTAGCGATCGCTTTGGCCAGTTCCGCAGACGCCTGAGCGTAATCCACATCGCCGTGAGAGCTCTTAATGTGCTCTTCCGCTTTGCGTTTCGCTTCCAGCGCTCGCGCTTCGTCGAGGTCCTGACCGCGAATTGCGGTATCCGCCAGGACGGTCACGCTGCCAGGCTGCACTTCAAGAATGCCGCCGGACAGATAGATAAACTCTTCATGACCGTGCTGTTTAACGATGCGAATCATACCAGGCTTAATGGCGGTGAGCAGCGGCGCGTGGCCCGGGTAAATACCCAGTTCACCTTCGCTACCCGTTACCTGGATTTTTTCGACCAGACCAGAGAACATTTGTTGCTCTGCGCTGACGACGTCCAGGTGGTAAGTCATTGCCATATCACCCTCCGATTAAGGCGTTAAAGTTTTTTGGCTTTTTCCACGGCTTCGTCGATGGAACCGACCATGTAGAACGCCT
The DNA here is from genome assembly GCF_000195655.1 of Klebsiella sp. MS 92-3. NCBI lineage: Bacteria > Pseudomonadati > Pseudomonadota > Gammaproteobacteria > Enterobacterales > Enterobacteriaceae > Klebsiella > Klebsiella sp. MS 92-3. The sequence goes on along the minus strand of NZ_GL882806.1, from coordinate 25,932 downwards.
GCTCTGGCAGGTGATCGTATTCGCCTTCCATGATGCCTTTAAAGCCACGGATGGTGTCTTTCAGCGCCACGTATTTGCCCGGAGAACCGGTAAAGACTTCTGCCACGAAGAACGGCTGGGACAGGAAGCGCTGGATCTTACGCGCGCGAGCTACCACCAGTTTGTCTTCTTCAGACAGTTCGTCCATACCGAGGATGGCGATAATGTCTTTCAGTTCCTGATAACGCTGCAGGATGGACTGAACGCCACGCGCGGTGTCGTAGTGTTCCTGACCAACAACCAGCGGATCCAGCTGACGGCTGGTGGAATCCAGCGGGTCAACGGCCGGGTAGATACCCAGGGATGCGATCTGACGGCTCAGTACTACGGTTGCATCTAAGTGAGCAAAGGTAGTGGCTGGGGATGGGTCAGTTAAGTCATCCGCCGGTACGTATACCGCCTGTACGGAGGTGATAGAACCGGTTTTGGTGGAGGTGATACGTTCCTGCAGAACGCCCATCTCTTCCGCCAGGGTCGGCTGATAACCTACCGCTGAAGGCATGCGACCCAGCAGCGCGGATACTTCAGTACCGGCCAGGGTGTAACGATAGATGTTATCGACGAACAGCAGTACGTCACGACCTTCGTCACGGAATTTCTCAGCCATGGTCAGGCCGGTCAGCGCAACGCGCAGACGGTTTCCCGGCGGCTCGTTCATCTGGCCGTACACCAGGGATACTTTATCGATAACGTTGGAGTCGGTCATTTCGTGGTAGAAGTCGTTACCCTCACGAGTACGCTCACCTACGCCCGCAAACACAGAGTAACCGGAGTGCTCGATCGCGATGTTACGGATCAGCTCCATCATGTTTACAGTTTTACCTACACCCGCACCGCCGAACAGACCAACTTTACCGCCCTTGGCGAACGGACACATCAGGTCGATAACTTTGATGCCGGTTTCCAGCAGTTCCTGAGAGCTGGACAGCTCTTCATAGGACGGTGCCGCGCGGTGGATAGCCCAACGCTCTTCTTCGCCGATGTCGCCTTTCATGTCAACCGGTTGACCCAGTACGTTCATGATACGACCCAGCGTTGCTTTACCTACCGGGACTTCGATCGGGTGCTCGAGGTCTTTTACATCCAGACCGCGGCGCAGACCATCAGAAGAACCCATGGCGATGGTACGTACGATACCGCCGCCCAGCTGCTGCTGAACTTCCAGCACCAGAACTTCATTACCATTCTGTACCTCAAGGGCTTCGTACACGCGTGGTACGGCATCCTGAGGGAACTCGACGTCGACCACGGCGCCGATTACCTGGACAATCTTTCCAGTAGCCATCTTAAATCCTCTACGAAATAACCTGGTTAAACCGCGGCGGCCCCCGAGACGATCTCGGTGAGTTCCTGAGTAATGCTGGCCTGACGAGCTTTGTTGTATACCAACTGCAGCTCTTTAATCAGGCTGCCGCCATTATCGGTCGCGGCTTTCATCGCCACCATACGGGCGGCCTGCTCGCTGGCCAGGTTTTCAACCACGCCCTGATAAACCTGAGATTCGACGTAGCGGCGCAGGAGGGTATCCAGCAGCGCTTTCGGATCGGGCTCATACAGGTAATCCCAGGATTTACGTTTCAGATCAGCATCTTCTGATGCCGGTAACGGCAGCAGCTGAGTGATCGTCGGAACCTGAGACATGGTGTTAATAAATTTGTTGCTGACAACGTACAGCTTGTCCAGACGGCCTTCATCATAGGCCTGCAACATCACTTTTACCGGGCCGATCAGTTCGGACAGGGATGGGTTATCCCCCATACCGGTCACCTGTGCAACCACGTTGCCGCCCACGGAGTTAAAGAAAGAAACGCCCTTAGAGCCGATCATTGCGAGGTCGCACTGAACGCCTTTATCGGACCATGCTTTCATTTCCGCCAGCAGTTTCTTGAACAGGTTAATGTTCAAGCCGCCGCACAGACCACGGTCGGTCGACACCACCAGGTAGCCCACGCGCTTAACGTCGCGTTCTTCCAGGTAAGGGTGCTTATATTCCAGATTACCGTTCGCAAGGTGACCAATCACTTTGCGCATAGTATCTGCGTAAGGACGGCTGGCCGCCATGCGCTCCTGCGATTTACGCATTTTGGAAGCGGCGACCATCTCCATCGCTTTAGTGATCTTTTGCGTGTTCTGGACGCTTGCGATCTTACTACGTATCTCTTTTGCGCCGGCCATGAGCTTCTCCTCAATGCCTTGCGGCCTGCCCTAAGACAGACCGCCAGACGTTACCAGGACTGGGTTGCTTTGAAGGAATCGAGGATGCCTTTCAGCTTGCCTTCGATTTCGTCGTTATAGCCACCGGACTGGTTAATCTCTTGCATCAGCGGAGCGTGATCACGGTCGACGTAAGCCAGCAGAGCGGCTTCGAAGCTACCGATTTTCGCCAGTTCTACATCAGCCAGGTAACCACGTTCTGCTGCGAACAGAACCAGAGACTGCTGCGCGACGGACATCGGCGCATACTGTTTCTGTTTCAGCAGCTCGGTCACTTTCTGACCGTGGTCCAGCTGTTTGCGGGTTGCATCGTCAAGGTCGGATGCAAACTGGGAGAACGCCGCCAGTTCACGATACTGCGCCAGCGCGGTACGGATACCACCGGACAGTTTCTTCATGATCTTGGTCTGCGCTGCACCACCAACACGGGATACGGAGATACCCGGGTTAACCGCAGGACGAATACCGGCGTTAAACAGGTTGGTTTCCAGGAAGATCTGACCATCGGTAATAGAGATTACGTTGGTCGGAACGAATGCGGAAACGTCACCCGCCTGCGTTTCGATAATCGGCAGCGCGGTCAGAGAACCGGTTTTCCCTTTCACTTCACCTTTGGTGAAGGCTTCAACGTATTCGGCGTTAACACGCGCAGCACGCTCCAGCAGACGAGAGTGGAGGTAGAATACGTCGCCCGGGAACGCTTCACGTCCAGGCGGACGACGGAGCAGCAGGGAGATCTGGCGATAAGCAACAGCCTGTTTAGACAGATCATCGTAAACGATCAGCGCATCTTCACCGCGGTCGCGGAAGTATTCGCCCATTGCGCAACCAGCGTATGGCGCCAGGTATTGCAGTGCAGCAGATTCAGATGCAGTCGCTACCACTACGATGGTGTTAGCCAGCGCGCCGTGCTCTTCCAGTTTACGCACCACGTTAGAGATGGTGGACGCTTTCTGACCGATAGCGACATAGACGCACTTGATGCCGGAATCACGCTGGTTGATGATGGCATCGATAGCCAGCGCAGTTTTACCGGTCTGACGGTCGCCGATGATCAGTTCACGCTGACCACGACCGATTGGGATCATGGCGTCAACGGATTTGTAACCGGTCTGTACCGGCTGATCGACGGACTGACGTTCGATTACGCCCGGCGCGATCGCTTCAACGGCGGAGAAACCGTCGTTTTCCAGCGGACCTTTACCATCAATTGGCGCGCCCAGGGTGTTAACCACGCGGCCCAGCAGGCCACGGCCTACCGGAACTTCCAGGATACGGCCAGTACATTTCACCTTCATGCCTTCGGCGAGGTCAGCGTACGGACCCATTACCACCGCACCTACGGAGTCGCGCTCCAGGTTCAGTGCGATAGCGTAACGGTTACCCGGCAGGGAGATCATCTCGCCCTGCATACATTCGGCAAGGCCGTGGATGCGGATAACACCGTCACTTACAGAAACAATAGTACCTTCGTTATGAGCTTCGCTCACAACATTGAACTGAGCAATGCGCTGCTTGATCAGTTCGCTGATTTCGGTGGAATTCAGTTGCATGCTCCAGTCCCCTTAAGACTGCAAGACGTCTGCAAGGCGCTCAAGACGGCCGCGTACGCTGCCATCAATGACCATATCCCCCGCAGGGATAATAATCCCTGCCATAACAGACTTATCGATTTTGCAATTCAGCTTAACTTTGCGTGACAGACGTTTTTCCATCGCGCTGACGATCCTGGCAAGCTGTTCATCACTCAGTTGGTTGGCAGATATTACTTCTACCTCTGCGATGGCCTCACTGGCCGCGCGCAGGTGAATGAATTGCTCAAGAACGTCCGGGAGCACCTTCAGACGATTATTTTCCGCCATCACCTTAATCAGGTTCTGGCCATTTTCGTCGAGTTGCTCGCCGCAGATAGCGATAAACGCTTCTGAGAGCGTTTCCGGCGCCAAAGCACCGGAGAGAAGCTCTGCCATTTGGTCGTTTTTGGTCACTTCGGCGGCAAACGCCAGCATATCCTGCCAGCGTTCAACACTGTTGTGTTCGACGGCAAAGTCAAAAGCTGCTTTGGCGTAGGGGCGAGCTACCGTTACAAATTCAGACATCAGCCCCTCCCTCCTTACAGTTCAGCGACAAGTTTATCCACGATGTCGCTGTTAGCAGCTTCATCCACGGAACGTTCGATGATCTTCTCGGCGCCAGCAACAGCCAGGATAGCGACCTGCTTACGCAGCTCCTCGCGTGCACGTTTACGCTCAGCATCAATTTCAGCCTGCGCTTGTGCAACGATTTTGGTGCGTTCCTGTTCTGCTTCAGCTTTAGCTTCGTCCAGAATCTGAGAGCGGCGTTTGTTCGCCTGCTCAATGATTACCTGGGCTTCCGCTTTCGCTTTTTTCAGCTGGTCGGTCGCGTTGGCCTGTGCAAGGTCCAAATCTTTCTTAGCGCGTTCTGCAGAAGCTAAACCGTCAGAAATCTCTTTCTGGCGTTTTTCGATGGCAGCCATTAAAGGCGGCCATACGTATTTCATGCAGAACCATACGAAGATAACAAACGCGATGGCCTGGCCGAGGATTGTTGCGTTCATGTTCACAGCACAATACCTCTTTAATTAACTCTGTGGCTTAGGTTTCTAACAACTTACTACGCGACGGCGAACATCACGTACAGACCCAGACCTACAGCGATCATCGGGATAGCATCCACCAGACCCATAACGATAAAGAACTGAGTACGCAGCAGAGGGATCAGATCCGGCTGACGCGCTGCGCCTTCCAGGAATTTACCTCCGAGGATGCCGATACCGATCGCAGCACCGATTGCCGCCAGACCCATCATCACAGCGGCAGCCATGTACAGCAGATCCATATTCAGGTTTTCCATGACAGTCTCCAGTTTGTTTCAGTTAAAACGTAGTAGTGTTGGTAAAAAATCAATGCTCTTCAGATGCCATCGACAGATAGACAATCGTCAGAACCATGAAGATGAAGGCTTGCAGCGTAATAATCAGGATGTGGAAAATGGCCCAAGGCACATTCAGAACCCACTGTGACCACCACGGCAACAGACCAGCAATCAGAATGAAAATCAGCTCACCGGCATACATGTTGCCGAACAGTCGCAGACCGAGAGAGACCGGTTTGGACAGCAGGCTTACCCCTTCAAGGATTAAGTTGACAGGAATGAACGCCCAGTGATTGAACGGCTGCATGGTCAGTTCTTTAACGAACCCACCAACGCCTTTCATTTTGATGCTGTAGAAAATAATCAGGATGAACACGCCAAGCGCCATCGACAGGGTGATGTTCACGTCGGCAGACGGAACCACGCGCAGTGCAGGCAGGCCGAGTATGTGCTCACCGATCCAAGGTAAGAAATCGATAGGCAAGAGGTCCATCAGGTTCATCAGGAAGACCCAGACGAACACGGTCAGCGCCAGCGGCGCGATAACCTTGCTCTTGCCATGGTACATGTCTTTGACGCTGCCATGGACGAAGCCGATGATCATTTCGATGAAGGTTTGGAATTTCCCTGGTACGCCGCTGGTCGCTTTCTTAGCAACGCTACGGAACATGGCAAGGAACAGCAGACCGAGAACCACCGAGAAGAACATGGAGTCAATGTTGAGCGTCCAGAAGGTGGCTGTGTGGTTGTGCGGATCCACCAGCGAGAATGTACGCAGGTCCAACTGAAGGTTGTTCAGATGGTGTCCTATGTAATCCTGCGGCGTCATATTTTCTGAAGCCATGATGCCTTTACCCTTTGTTGTTAATTACAGCTGGCGCCAGAACTTGTACCACCAGCACCAAAACCCACGTCACGATCAGTGGCAAAAATACCACTTTTAAAACGGCCAGCGCCACCGCCAGAAGGGCGAAGGTCAGCAACACCTTGAAGGCTTCACCGAAGGCGAAGGTCCAGGCCACACGGCCTTTTGCTGGTGTATGCGCCTGATGACGCCAGGCAAAAATTATAAACATCAGATTTGGCAAGACCACTGCCAAACCGCCGCATACAGCGGAAATGCCCCAGAAGGGGTCTTTGAGGCTGAACAGCAGTCCACTTGCCATTACTGCCAGTAACTGAATAAACAGAAGCTTGCGAGCAACGTTTCGACTCAAGAGCGACACTGACATCACGTTTTTACTCCTGCTCCCTTTGAGGTATGTCGCGTGTCGTATAAAACGTCCTTTAAGACGAAGAGTCAAGCATCAAAAAGCGGACAAATTATACGGTGACGCCCCGTGATTTCAAACAATAAGTAGCAAAATAGTGAATAAATGTTTAATTATTTTCCAACGGACAACTTTCCGTGCATTTCAGCGTTCTGTGAGCGGTCATACAAAACTGCAAATAACGAGGAAACACGGCAATTAAAGCGTGCATCAGATCACATAATAAACATTTCAAGCGCCCTTTAATGAATCAAGGACATAAAACACTATTTTTCATGCTTTTGATATTCAAGATAAAAAGTGAGGACATTATCTAAAACAACCTCACATACAATAAAAACCTTTTATTGACATTTATAATAAAAATTTAACATCACTATGCTGTTCATCATTGTCGATTTTTAGCACCCTGATATTTTCAAAGTTGACTATTTTGTCAGTGAATCACTTACGCTAAGTTAACTGCAAGAAAAGCCATAGTAAAAACAAGGTTAAATGCGGCCCGTTAATATCGGGGGACGTCCTTTATTTTTGTAACATGCGCGGGCCACATTTTTTCCACATTTTTTGATAAAAATTAACTCGATTTTGGCTTAATCACCACCAGGTGCCGCTCCCCTTCCAACCGAGGAACATGCAGCTCAATCACCTCGACAATGTCATACCCTTCCGGCAGACTTTCCATTTCTTCTTTTTGCGCTAACCCTTTGAGCGCATAGAAGTGACCATTCGCTGCCGGCAGATGATGGCACCAGCTCACCATATCATTAAGCGATGCGAAAGCGCGGCTTATCACGCCATCAAACGGCGGCTCGGCCGGGAAGGCTTCCACGCGGCTCTGCACCGGGGTGACGTTATCCAGCTTCAGCTCGTGCTGCACCTGACGCAGGAAGCGCACGCGCTTGCCAAGGCTGTCCAGCAGGGTGAAATGTGACTCCGGACATACGATGGCCAACGGGATCCCCGGCAACCCCGGGCCCGTACCAACATCGATAAAGCGCGAGCCCTGCAGATAAGGCGCCACGATGATGCTGTCGAGAATATGACGCACCAGCATCTCATTCGGATCGCGAACGGAGGTCAGGTTATAGGCTTTGTTCCACTTATCGAGCAGTCCGACGTAAGCCACCAGCTGATTTTTCTGGTGATCGGTGAGCGAAATACCCGCTTCATCCAGCAGACGAGAAAGTTTGTTGAGCACGGTAAGTACCTTCAAAAAATAATGAGCCCGGAGGCGCTAACGCTTACCGGGCTATGAATGATAAAGGCGAACGCTGATTATGCAACTGGGAAATCAGCGCGGCAGGTAGCCGCAATCAGGCGCTGCGGCGCAGCATCCCCTGCTTTTTCAGCCAAACCAGCAAAATAGAGATCGCCGCCGGGGTGATCCCGGAGATACGTGACGCCTGTCCAATCGACGACGGTTTATGGTCGTTCAGTTTGGCAATCACCTCGTTAGACAGCCCAGTGACCTGGCGGTAGTCGAGAGTCGCTGGCAGCAAGGTATTCTCATTGCGCTGTTGTTTCTCAATCTCATCCTGCTGGCGCGCGATATAGCCCTCATACTTCACCTGGATCTCTACCTGCTCAGCCGCCTGACGATCTTCCAGTCCCGGGGTGAATGGCGAGAGTTGAACCAGCTGTTCGTAGGTCATTTCCGGACGACGCAGCAGATCTTCGCCGCTGGCTTCACGCGACAACGGCGCGGTCAGGTGAGCGTTCACTTCGTTGGCGCTCTCTGCCTGCGGATTCACCCAGGTGGATTTCAGACGCTGGCGTTCACGTTCGATGCTTTCCAGCTTCTCGTTGTAGCGCGCCCAGCGTTCGTCATCCACCAGACCCAGCTCGCGCCCCTGTTCGGTCAGACGCAAATCGGCGTTGTCTTCGCGCAGCATCAGACGATATTCAGCGCGGGAAGTAAACATGCGGTACGGTTCTTTGGTACCCAGGGTGCAGAGGTCATCTACCAGCACGCCGAGGTAAGCCTGATCGCGACGCGGCGCCCAGCCCTCTTTTTCCGCAGAGAAGCGGGCGGCGTTAAGTCCGGCCAGCAGCCCCTGAGCCGCCGCCTCTTCGTAACCGGTGGTACCGTTGATTTGGCCGGCGAAGAACAGACCCTGAATAAATTTGCTCTCAAGCGTTGGCTTCAGATCGCGCGGGTCGAAGAAATCGTACTCAATAGCGTAGCCTGGACGGACGATCCGCGCATTCTCCATCCCCTGCATCGAGCGGACGATTTGCATTTGCACATCAAACGGTAGGCTGGTGGATATACCGTTCGGATAAATTTCGTTTGAGGTCAGTCCTTCCGGCTCGAGGAAGATCTGATGCTGGTTGCGATCGGCAAAGCGCATGACTTTGTCTTCGATCGACGGGCAATAGCGAGGTCCGATCCCTTCGATCACTCCGGCGTACATAGGACTGCGATCGAGGTTATTGCGGATCACATCGTGGGTTTTCTCGTTAGTGTGGGTGATATAGCACGGTACCTGGCGCGGATGCTGATCCGCGGATCCCATGAACGAGAAGACCGGCATCGGGTTATCGCCATGCTGCTGCGCCAGCACGCTGAAATCGATGGTGCGCGCGTCAATACGCGGCGGAGTACCGGTTTTCAGACGACTTACGCGCAGAGGCAATTCACGCAGACGACGAGACAGCGGGATAGACGGCGGATCGCCGGCGCGGCCGCCGCTGTAGTTGTCCAGACCAATATGGATTTTGCCGTCAAGGAAGGTCCCGACGGTAAGCACCACCGCTTTAGCGCGGAATTTGAGGCCCATCTGGGTGACGGCGCCCACGACGCGATCGTTTTCGACAATCAGATCTTCAACCGCCTGCTGGAAGATCATCAGGTTCGGCTGGTTCTCCAGCGCGGTACGTACTGCCTGACGATAAAGCACGCGGTCAGCCTGGGCGCGGGTGGCGCGCACTGCCGGTCCTTTGCTGGCGTTTAGTATCCTAAACTGAATGCCCGCCTGATCGATCGCTTTGGCCATCAAACCGCCGAGCGCATCCACTTCTTTTACCAGGTGTCCTTTCCCAATGCCGCCAATCGCCGGGTTGCAACTCATTTGCCCCAGCGTGTCGATATTGTGTGTCAAAAGCAGGGTTTGTTGACCCATACGCGCTGCGGCCATTGCGGCCTCAGTGCCTGCATGACCCCCGCCAATGATAATGACGTCAAAAGGATCCTGATAAAACATGGTGGTCTGCCTCGCATAAAGCGGTATGAAAATGGATTGAAGCCCGGGCCGTGGATTCTACTCAACTTTCGTCTTTCGAGAAAGACTCCGGGATCCTGAGTATTAAAAAGAAGATCTTTATATAGAGATCTGTTCTATTGTGATCTCTTATTAGGATCGACTCTCTTTGTGGATAAGTCGGATCCGCGAAGTAAGATCAAAAGCTTAAGAAGGATCACTATCTGTGAATGATCGGTGATCCTGGTCCGTATAAGCTGGGATCAGAATGAAGGGTTATGCACAGCTCAAAAACCATACTACGGTTATTCTTTGGATAACTACCGGTTGATCCAAGCTTTTAAGCATGGTTATCCACAGAAGTTCGGACGATCTTTACAATTCTCAGAGCAAATTTTTCCAGGATCCCAGCCAGATTTCCGCTGGATCCTCCGGAATTTCGTGTTCAAGGACGTTGATCTTCAGCGTCTCACCGATCTGTTTTGCCCCGCAGGCCTTCAGCGCCGCTTCTAATTTATCGATCGCGCCGCAAAAGGTGTCGTATTCGCGGCTGCCGATCCCTATAGCGCCAAAGCGCACGGCGGAAAGATCGGCCTGCTTCTCCTGCAGCGCGTCATAGAAGGGAACCAGGTTGTCGGGAATGTCGCCGGCGCCATGGGTGGAAGAGATAATTAACCAGATCCCTTGCGCCTGCAGATCGTCCACCAGCGGACCGTGCTGGATTTCAGTGCTATAGCCGGCTTCTTCCAGCTTTTCCGCCAGATGCTCTGCTACATATTCCGCACTGCCCAGGGTGCTGCCGCTGATAAGTGTAATGTCTGCCATAGATCGCCGATCGCCCGCTCAACTGTTCAGAGTGGCGTATTGTACGCTGTGAGCGAGCTGGGATCTACCTGTGGAAAAATGTGGGATTAAAAAAAGCGATCAGGGCTTGATGGTGCGCATGATCGGGTTCTGCAGCACGATCAGAGTTTCAGTGGACTGAATTTCATCGATTGTTTGGATCTTGTTGATAAGTACCTGCTGCAGAGCATCGATGGATTTACACATCACCTTAATAAAGATGCTGTAGTGGCCGGTGGTGTAGTAAGCCTCGGTGACCTCCTCCAGACTTTCCAGGCGGGCGAGGGCGGAGGGATAGTCTTTGGCGCTTTTTAAAATAATGCCGATGAAGCAACCGACGTCGTAGCCCAGCTGCTTGGGGCTGACGTCAATGCGCGCGCCGGTAATGATACCCGCCTGCTTCATCTTTTCGACGCGCACGTGAATGGTGCCCGGGCTGACGCTGAACTGTTTGGCCAGTTCGGCATAGGCGGTACGGGCGTTGGCCATCAGCGCATCAAGAATGCCGCGGTCCAGATTGTCGATCTGATAATTTTCCATATCTTTTTCTTATGAAGTTTGAGGGTTCTTACTATTTTAGCGCCATATTTTAATGAATTAAAAGTTGGTGCGCCTTTTTATTGATTGATTATTGTATTGCCGCCCTGTTTTGTTGCTTAATCAATGGCAACAGGACGCAGGAGTCATAAAAATGAAAACCGCATATATCGCAAAACAACGCCAGATCAGTTTCGTTAAATCCCACTTTTCCCGTCAGCTGGAAGAGAAGCTTGGCCTGATTGAAGTCCAGGCGCCAATCTTAAGCCGCGTGGGCGATGGGACGCAGGATAACTTGTCCGGCTGCGAGAAAGCGGTTCAGGTAAAAGTGAAAACACTGCCCGACGCCCAGTTCGAAGTGGTTCATTCGCTGGCGAAGTGGAAGCGTCAAACCCTGGGACAACACGACTTCAGCGCGGG
>NZ_GL882806.1:11973-14404 GCF_000195655.1 Klebsiella sp. MS 92-3 | reverse complement strand
AAGGGCTGTACACGCACATGAAAGCCCTTCGCCCCGATGAAGACCGTCTGACGCCTATCCATTCCGTCTATGTTGACCAGTGGGACTGGGAGCGCGTGATGGGGGATGAAGAGCGTCACGTCGGCACCCTGAAGGCAACCGTCGAGGCGATCTACGCCGGGATCAAAGCCACCGAGCTGGCGGTCAGCCAGGAGTTTGGCCTGACGCCGTTCCTGCCGGAACAGATCCATTTTGTTCACAGCCAGGAGCTGCTGAGCCGCTATCCGGAGCTTGATGCCAAAGGTCGTGAGCGGGCTATTGCCAAAGAGCTGGGCGCCGTCTTCTTAATTGGTATCGGCGGCAAACTAGCTGATGGCAAGCGCCACGACGTGCGTGCGCCGGATTATGATGACTGGAGTACTGAGGTTTCTGAAGGTTTTGCCGGCCTGAACGGCGATATCCTGGTGTGGAACCCGGTGCTGGAGGATGCGTTCGAGATCTCCTCGATGGGGATCCGCGTTGACGCCGAGGCGCTAAAGCGCCAGCTGGCGCTGACCGGCGATGAAGATCGCCTGAAACTGGAGTGGCACCAGGCGCTGCTGCGCGGCGAGATGCCGCAGACTATCGGCGGCGGCATTGGCCAGTCTCGTTTGACGATGCTGTTGCTGCAGCTTGACCATATCGGTCAGGTGCAGTGCGGCGTATGGCCGGCGCAGGTTCGCGAAAGCGTTTCCGCGCTGCTGTAACGATTAGCGCCGCCAGCGTCGCAGCAGGCGGCTACGCAGCCCGGTGTCAAAGCGCCAGATATGATCGAAGATGCGCATGATGCCGGGTTTGCCGTGAACCGACATCGCCACCGCGTGAAAACGGTGCTGATGCTTACGCTGTAACTCCCCCACCTGAGCAATCACCTCATCCGGCAACCGTTGGGCAATAAAGTCGGAGATCACCACGGCATCCGCATCCACCCACTGCGGGTTTTGCAAACGTTCAATAATGGCGCGAAAACAGCTGGCCAGATCGGTGCCGCCGCGAAAACGCTGGCTCAGGAAACGGATCACCTGCTCCAGTCCGCTCTCGCTGGTCAACTCGTAATGCACTACTTCGCTGGAAAACAGCATAATGAAGCAGCGACGGTTATCGGCCAGCGCGATGCGCATCAGGGCCAGACAAAAGGCCTTAGCGCACTGTTCGTTAAAACCGCCCATCGATCCTGACGTATCGACGCAGACAATGAACGGCCCGCGCGGTTGCTCATCAAAATCCTGCCGCGTTACCGGGCGTTCGGTAATTTTCTCGCGCCAGGCATCGCCGTGTAGCCGGTAGGTGAGCAGCTGTTTCTCCACCAGCTTGCGATAAAATTCAAACTCCAGCTCCGTGATGCCAAGCGTCGCCAGCTCCGGCGGCAGCAGGCGTAGAATGTCGTCGCTCTGCTGGAGGCCGTCGACCTGTTCAGGCACCGTTGCCGGCTCGCGTACCAGGCTGCGGAAGGTTTCCATCGGCGCATCTTTCTTCGGCACGGATTTCGCTTCCCTTGAACGCCCCAGCTGTTCCGCCAGCTGCAGCAGCTCCGGTTGCTGGTTAAGAAAATCGCCATAGCGCACGATCAGCTGGTAGTCGCCTCGTTTGAGTTCGCCGGCGCTCATATCCCACAGGCGTCCGGCGGCGGTATCATTTTCCGCCAGCACCGGATCGAGCTGACCGCTGAGCGTCATTCGTTCCTGGACCTCACTGAGCAACTGGTCGCGCTCCTCGTCCAGCAGCTGCTGGTTAAGGCTGGTGGCTTGCACCACCAGGCTCAGGCGCCAGCGCTGTAAAAACAGCGTATGCAGCGCCGGGGTAAAGGTGGCATTGTCATCCACCAGCTTCTGCGCCTGGGCGGCAAAAGGGGACTGGAGCTGGTGCAGTTTGCCGAGAATTTGCGGGAGCTGGACGATAAACTGCGAGGTAGAGAGCAGCTGAGCCTGCTGATAGGTTTGCACTTCGGCGTCCAGATCCGGCGGGATGTTAACTTCTTTTAAGCGGGCGCGAACGGCTTCCCGCCAGCGCGGAATATCCGCCGCGATGATGTTTTTCAGGCGGGGAAATTTTTCAAAGAACACCGCCAGTTGAGGAGAGGCCAACAGCGCCAGCAGCATCTCCTCGATCATTCCCTCTTCGCTGACTGCCAGCATGACATTCAGCATATCGAGCGTCATGGCTGCTTCGCCTGTTTAATCTGCGCGCCGACGTCCTGCAGGCTGGCTTCGATTCTTCCCAGCCATTCGACCGGGATAAACAGGCACTTTTGCTGCTCGCTGAAGCGGTTGTGTTGCTGGTGCCACTCATCATCCAGCGCTTCCAGCTGCTGGCGAATTTCCGCCGGCATATTCTCCTGCGCTGCGCTGCCGGGCAGCGCGAGGCCGGGGGGGCGCGGCGCGCGCCGCCCCCCCCCCGCCCCCCCCCCCCCCCC
>NZ_GL882806.1:4408-11890 GCF_000195655.1 Klebsiella sp. MS 92-3 | reverse complement strand
GCGGGGCGGCGCGAGGCGTGAGCCCTGCAGGCTCACATCGCGGACGACCAGATGCTGGCTGGTGTCGACATCCATATTGAGTAGTTGAGCAAAGCCGATCCCGTTGAGCTTACCGCGGATCTCGCCGCCCTTTTCCAGCCAGTTGGCTAACGCCTCGCGTTCAAAAGTAATGTGGATCACTTCCATATCGTGAAGTTTGAGCGGCTGCTGCAGCAGCAGCGTCAGGGTGGTCCCCTGGATCTCCGCCGGCAGTTCATAGTGCGGTTTGCGGCTAAACATCCCGCCAAGGCGGGTGACCTTCAGCGCCGTTTTGTCGCTTTGCTGTTGTTGGATCTGAATGCGTCGCTGCACAATCGCCCCCAACCGCGTCAGCATCGCCTGCTGTTGCCAGGCGTGACAGGTCATGAGCGTTTCCAGCTGCTGCGACATCAGGTTCATACTTTCGACGTTGTGCCACAGACAATCTTTCAGCAGGATTAGGTCAATCGGCGCGATGCTGTCGCGGCCGCTGAAGAAGGCGCTGGCCTGCAGCAGGCGAATAGCCTTTTTCCAGCGGCGATCCGAGACGTAGGGGGCATTTGGCAGGGCGTCCAGCTGCTGGCGGAGCTGGAATATCAGCTCAAACACCGCGTCCGGCAGTTTAATATTGCCGATCTGCTGCTGCCATTGGGTAAATTCCTCGTCGCTCACCTGCAGCGCGCTGGGCACTGGATTGCTGTTTTCATCCTGCTGGCTGACCAGCATCGAACGGAAATTACCTTTATCCTGCACTTTATCAAGCCATAGACGGATCAGCATTCGGTCATACAGCGCTTCCAGGCTGCTGTCGGCTTCCGGGAGTTCGTTCGACGCGGCCACCAGCAGGCGCATTGGGATTTTCTCTTCATGCGCGCCATTGCGGAAGTGACGTTCGTTAATCGCCGTCAGTAGGGTGTTGAGGATAGCCGGACCTGCTTTCCATATTTCATCGAGAAACACGATTTCCGCTTCCGGCAGGTAGCCGGCGGTTAAACGTTCGTAACGGCCTTCATCTTTCAGCGCCTGAATGGACAGTGGCCCAAAAACCTCTTCCGGGGTAGAGAAGCGGGTCATCAGATATTCAAAAGCGCGCGCCTGCTGGAAGGCGAATTTGAGGCGGCGGGCAATCAGGCTTTTGGCGATCCCCGGTGGACCAAGCAAAAAAACGCTCTCGCCGCTGAGCGCCGCCAGCAGGCAGAGGCGTATCGCGTGGCTGCGTTCAAAGAGTCCTTTTTCGAGTGCCGCGCTGAGCCGGGAAATTCTTTCAGCCAGTAAATGTGTTTGAGCCATAATTGAGTTGCGTGCTTTGTCATGTATCGTTATTGGGACGAGTATAGATGTTAGAGCCGGGGCGGTAATAGCCTGAAGAATCGATTTTTTTTTTTTTAGCCCGGGTAATATGGTGTCTGTTAGGGGTACGATTTCACAAATAATCGTGCATACTGTGCGCTTTTTGTGGGCCAAGGGACTAGGCACACATTTGTTTTATAAACGAAAAGACTAGTCTATGAGCACTGATAATAAACAATCGTTGCCGGCGTTAACGCTGGCGGCCATCGGCGTGGTGTACGGCGATATCGGTACCAGTCCACTGTATACCCTGCGCGAATGCCTGTCAGGTCAGTTTGGCTTTGGCGTAGAGCGCGATGCCGTTTTTGGCTTTTTGTCGCTGATTTTCTGGCTGTTAATCTTTACCGTATCGATTAAATACATCACCTTCGTGATGCGGGCGGATAACGCCGGGGAAGGCGGGATCTTAACGCTGATGTCGCTGGCCGGACGTAATACTTCGGCCAGAATGACCTCCGTGCTGGTGATCCTCGGCCTTATCGGCGGCAGTTTCTTCTATGGCGAAGTGGTGATTACCCCGGCGATTTCGGTAATGTCGGCGATAGAGGGGTTAGAAATTATCGCCCCGCAGCTCGATACCTGGATTGTCCCTATCTCCATTATCGTGCTCACCCTGCTGTTTGTGATCCAGAAGCACGGGACTGGCATGGTCGGCAAGCTGTTTGCGCCGATTATGCTGATCTGGTTCCTGTTGCTGGCGGTGCTGGGCGCGCGAAGCATTTACGCTAATCCGGAAGTTCTGCAGGCGCTGAACCCCTACTGGGCTGTGCACTTCTTCCTGCAATACAAGACCGTTTCCTTTATTGCGCTTGGCGCGGTGGTGCTGTCGATTACCGGGGTGGAAGCGCTGTACGCCGATATGGGCCACTTCGGCAAACTGCCGATCCGCGTTGCCTGGTTCTCCGTCGTGCTGCCCTCGTTGGTGCTGAACTATTTTGGCCAGGGCGCGCTGCTGCTGAAGCACCCGGAAGCGATTAAAAACCCGTTCTTCCTGCTGGCGCCTGAGTGGGCGCTGATCCCGATGCTGATTATCGCCACGCTGGCGACGGTTATCGCCTCCCAGGCAGTGATTTCCGGGGTCTTCTCCCTGACCCGTCAGGCAGTGCGTCTGGGCTATCTGTCGCCGATGCGCATTATCCATACCTCGGAAATGGAGTCCGGGCAGATTTACATTCCGTTCATTAACTGGCTGCTGTACGTTTCTGTGGTCATCGTTATCGTCAGCTTTGAGCATTCGTCTAACCTGGCGGCGGCGTATGGTATCGCCGTAACGGGCACCATGGTGCTGACCTCCATTCTGTCGGCGACCGTGGCGCGCAAAAACTGGCACTGGAACAAGCTGTTTGTCGGTCTGATGCTGGTGGCCTTCCTGTGCATTGATATTCCGCTGTTCTCGGCGAACCTCGATAAGATTGTCTCCGGCGGCTGGCTACCGTTGTCCCTGGGGATGGTGATGTTTACGGTGATGACGACCTGGAAGAGCGAGCGTTTCCGCCTGCTGCGCCGGATGCACGAGCATGGCAACTCGCTGGAAGCGATGATCTCTTCGCTGGAGAAGTCACCGCCAGTGCGTGTGCCGGGTACTGCGGTGTATATGTCCCGCGCCCTGAACGTGATCCCGTTTGCCCTGCTGCATAACCTGAAGCACAACAAGGTGCTGCATGAGCGAGTGATCCTCCTGACCCTGCGTACCGAAGATGCGCCTTACGTGCATAACGTTCGCCGGGTGCAGATTGAGCAGCTGTCACCGTCCTTCTGGCGGGTGGTGGCCAGCTACGGCTGGCGGGAAACGCCTAACGTTGAAGAGGTGTTCCACCGCTGTGGCCTGGAAGGACTCAGCTGCCGGATGATGGAGACCTCGTTCTTTATGTCGCATGAGTCGCTGATTATCGGCAAACGGCCATGGTATCTTCGCCTGCGCGGCAAGCTTTATCTGCTGCTGCAGCGTAACGCCCTGCGGGCGCCGGATCAGTTTGAGATCCCGCCAAACCGGGTTATCGAGCTCGGTACCCAGGTCGAAATCTGATGTCAAAAAAGCCCTTCCATTGCGAAGGGCTTTTTGTTTCTCACTCCGGTTGTTATGTCCTGTCGCTGCCTCGCGAAACGTTTCGATGGCGATCACATTTCTCTCTTCTGGTGATGGTTTTCTGCTCACACATTGATAATAATTATTTTAGCGAAACGTTTCGCTAGTGGAGCAAAAGAGAAAAAATGAAAAAAGGCACCGTACTTAACGCTGATATTTCCGCGGTCATTTCCCGCCTGGGCCACACCGATACGCTGGTGGTCTGCGATGCCGGATTACCGGTTCCCCGCAGCAGCACGCGCATTGATATGGCGCTGACTCAGGGCGTACCTTCATTTATGCAGGTGCTGGAAGTGGTGACGACGGAAATGCAGGTTGAAGCGGCTGTCATCGCGGAAGAGATTAAAACCCATAATCCGCAGCTCCACGCGACGTTGCTCACTCACCTCGAGCAGCTGCAGCAGCACCAGGGAAATACCATTGAAATTCGTTACACCAGCCATGAGCAGTTCAAAAAACAAACCGCAGACAGTCAGGCGGTAATTCGCAGCGGGGAGTGTTCCCCGTTTGCGAATATCATTCTCTGTGCCGGCGTCACGTTCTGAGGTCGCCGTCATGGAAGCCTTATTGCAACTGAAAGGGATCGACAAAGCGTTCCCTGGCGTCAAGGCGCTCTCCGGCGCGGCGCTGAATGTCTATGCCGGCCGGGTGATGGCGCTGGTAGGGGAAAATGGCGCCGGCAAGTCCACTATGATGAAGGTGTTGACCGGGATCTACACCCGTGATGCCGGCTCTTTGCTGTGGTTAGGCAAAGAGACGACCTTTAACGGCCCAAAATCCTCCCAGGAAGCCGGGATCGGCATTATCCATCAGGAACTGAACCTGATCCCTCAGTTGACGATCGCCGAGAACATCTTCCTTGGCCGCGAGTTCGTTAACCGTTTTGGCAAAATCGACTGGAAGCAGATGTATGCCGAAGCCGACAAGCTGTTGGCAAAGCTGAATCTCCGCTTTACCAGCCAGAAACTGGTGGGCGATCTATCGATTGGCGATCAGCAAATGGTGGAGATCGCCAAAGTGCTGAGCTTCGAATCGAAAGTCATCATTATGGATGAACCGACCGATGCGCTGACCGATACCGAAACCGAATCGCTGTTCCGCGTCATCCGCGAACTGAAGTCGCAGGGGCGCGGTATCGTCTATATCTCCCACCGTATGAAAGAGATCTTCGAGATTTGCGACAACGTGACGGTCTTTCGTGACGGGCAGTTTATCGCCGAGCGCGAGGTCTCGTCGCTGGATGAGGACCGACTTATCGAGATGATGGTCGGCCGTAAGCTGGAAGACCAATATCCACACCTCGATAAGGCGCCCGGCGCGGTGCGCCTGAAGGTCGACAACCTCTGCGGCCCGGGGGTGGATAACGTGACCTTTACCCTGCGCCAGGGGGAGATCCTCGGCGTTGCCGGGCTGATGGGCGCCGGGCGGACCGAACTGATGAAAGTGCTGTACGGCGCGCTGCCGCGCAGCAGCGGTTCCGTGACGCTCGATGGCCGCGAAGTGGTGACCCGTTCGCCGCAGGATGGTCTGGCGAACGGCATTGTCTATATCTCCGAAGACCGTAAGCGCGATGGTCTGGTTCTCGGGATGTCGGTAAAAGAAAACATGTCCCTGACGGCGTTGCGCTATTTCAGCCGGGCGGGCGGTAGTCTTAAGCATAAAGATGAACAGCAGGCGGTGAGTGATTTCATCCGCCTGTTTAACGTGAAGACGCCTTCAATGGAGCAGGCGATCGGCCTGCTCTCCGGCGGCAACCAGCAAAAGGTCGCCATCGCCCGCGGGCTGATGACCCGGCCGAAGGTGCTGATCCTCGATGAACCGACCCGCGGCGTCGACGTCGGGGCGAAGAAAGAGATCTACCAGCTCATCAACCAGTTCAAAGCCGACGGCCTGAGCATCATTCTGGTCTCCTCCGAGATGCCGGAAGTGTTGGGCATGAGCGATCGCATCATAGTGATGCATGAAGGGCATCTCGGCGGTGAATTCACACGCGAGCAGGCCACCCAGGAAGTATTGATGGCTGCCGCTGTGGGCAAGCTTAACCGTGTGAATCAGGAGTAAGAAAGATGACAACCCAGGCTGTTTCTGGTCGCCGCTATTTCACAAAAGCGTGGCTGATGGAGCAAAAATCGCTGATTGCCCTGCTGGTGCTGATCGCGGTGGTATCGACCATGAGCCCCAACTTTTTTACCGTCAATAACCTGTTCAATATTCTGCAGCAAACCTCCGTTAACGCCATTATGGCGGTAGGGATGACGCTGGTCATACTGACCTCGGGGATCGATCTGTCCGTCGGCTCCCTGCTGGCGCTCACCGGTGCGGTGGCAGCGTCGATCGTTGGCATTGAGGTTAATGCGCTGGTGGCGGTCGCGGCTGCCCTCGCATTAGGTGCGGCGATCGGCGCAGTCACCGGGGTGATTGTAGCGAGAGGCCGCGTGCAGGCCTTCATCGCCACCCTGGTGATGATGCTGCTGCTGCGCGGCGTAACCATGGTGTACACCAACGGCAGCCCGATCAATACCGGCTTTAGCGATAATGCCGATCTGTTCGGCTGGTTTGGCATCGGGCGTCCGCTGGGGATCCCGACGCCGGTATGGATCATGGCGATTGTCTTCCTGGCGGCCTGGTACATGCTGCACCATACTCGCCTGGGCCGTTATATTTATGCCCTGGGCGGTAATGAAGCGGCGACGCGTCTGTCCGGGATTAGCGTCAATAAAGTTAAAATTATCGTTTACGCCTTGTGCGGAATGCTGGCTTCGCTGGCCGGGATCATCGAAGTGGCGCGTCTCTCCTCCGCGCAGCCGACAGCGGGGACGGGCTATGAGCTGGACGCCATTGCGGCGGTGGTACTCGGCGGCACCAGCCTCGCTGGTGGCAAAGGACGCATTGTCGGCACGCTGATTGGTGCGCTGATCCTTGGCTTCCTGAATAATGGTCTTAATCTTTTAGGCGTTTCTTCCTATTACCAGATGATCGTTAAAGCGGTGGTGATTTTGCTGGCGGTACTGGTAGATAACAAAAAGCAGTAACTGAGAACTCTACAGGACATCTTAACTATGAATATGAAAAAACTGGCGACCCTGGTCTCTGCTGTTGCGCTAAGTGCGACCGTTAGCGCGAACGCGATGGCCAAAGACACCATCGCTCTGGTTATCTCTACCCTCAACAACCCGTTCTTCGTGTCGCTGAAAGACGGCGCGCAAAAAGAAGCTGACAAGCTGGGCTACAACCTGGTGGTGCTGGATTCCCAGAACAACCCGGCGAAAGAGCTGGCGAACGTCCAGGATTTAACGGTGCGCGGCACCAAGCTGCTGCTGATCAACCCCACCGACTCTGATGCCGTTGGCAACGCCGTGAAGATGGCGAACCAGGCGAAAATCCCGGTCATCACTCTCGACCGTCAGGCGACAAAAGGCGATGTTGTGAGCCATATCGCCTCTGACAACGTGCAGGGTGGGAAAATGGCTGGCGATTACATCGCGAAAAAAGTGGGTGAAAGTGCAAAAGTCATTGAGCTGCAGGGCATTGCCGGAACTTCTGCGGCGCGCGAGCGTGGCGAAGGCTTTAAACAGGCCGTGGCGGCGCACAAATTCAACGTCCTGGCCAGCCAGCCGGCCGATTTCGACCGCACCAAAGGCCTGAACGTGATGCAGAACCTGCTGACCGCACATCCTGACGTCCAGGCAGTGTTCGCGCAAAATGATGAAATGGCGCTGGGCGCCCTGCGCGCGCTGCAGACCGCAGGCAAGTCCGATGTGATGGTGGTTGGATTTGACGGCACTCCGGATGGCGAAAAAGCAGTAAACAGTGGCAAACTGGCGGCGACCGTCGCACAGTTGCCGGAGCAGATCGGCGCGAAAGGCGTTGAGACTGCTGATAAGGTACTGAAGGGCGAAAAAGTGGAAGCTAACTACCCGGTTGAGCTGAAGCTGGTCGTTAAGCAGTAATATGCGATTCGGACTGGCAACGGTCCGAGGGACAATATAAAAAAAGAAAAGCAGGGCATGCGCCACCGGATCCCGGTG
>NZ_GL882806.1:1247-4337 GCF_000195655.1 Klebsiella sp. MS 92-3 | reverse complement strand
ATGCGCCACCGGATCCCGGTGGCGCGCTTTCCCGGGAACAGAAATGATGAAAACTGCAGGCAAACTTGTCGTCCTTGGCAGTATCAATGCCGATCACATTCTTAACCTTGACGCTTTCCCGACGCCGGGCGAAACCGTCACAGGCCACCATTATCAGGTGGCGTTCGGTGGAAAAGGGGCCAACCAGGCGGTGGCCGCCGGGCGCAGCGGAGCGGATATCGCGTTTATCGCCTGCACCGGCGATGACGATATCGGTGAACGCATCCGTCGTCAGCTGGCGAGCGATAAAATCGACGTGGCGCCCGTGCGCGCGGTTGCCGGGGAAGCGACCGGGGTGGCGTTAATTTTCGTTAACGCCGAAGGTGAGAATGTCATCGGTATTCATGCCGGCGCCAATGCGGCGCTTTCCGTCTCCCAGGTTGAGGCGGAAAAAGAGCGTATCGCCAGCGCACAGGCGTTGTTGATGCAGCTGGAGTCGCCGCTGGAGAGCGTCATAGCGGCGGCGAAAATCGCCCATCACCATCACACCACCGTGGTGCTGAACCCCGCGCCAGCGCGTGAACTACCGGATGAACTGCTGGCGCTGGTGGATATTATTACCCCTAACGAAACCGAAGCGGAAAAGCTGACCGGTATTCGCGTTGAGAGTGACGAAGATGCGGCAAAAGCCGCCGACGTGCTGCATGCCAAAGGCATTGGTACGGTGATGATCACCCTCGGCAGGCGCGGCGTCTGGCTCAGTGCCGAAGGCGAAAGCCGCCGGATCCCAGGGTTTCGCGTACAGGCCATTGATACTATCGCGGCCGGTGATACCTTTAACGGCGCGCTGGTGACCGCGCTGCTGGAAGGGACCGCCCTGCCGGAGGCGATTCGCTTTGCGCATGCCGCAGCGGCGATCGCCGTAACCCGCAAAGGCGCTCAGCCGTCCGTGCCTTGGCGCACAGAGATCGATGAATTTTTAGCGCAACAGGGGTAATGCTTGGCTACGATGAAAGATGTGGCCCGCATCGCGGGCGTTTCCACATCGACGGTGTCACACGTCATCAATAAGGACCGCTTTGTCAGCGAGGCGATTACCGCCAAAGTTGACGCTGCGATCAAAAGCCTCAACTACGCCCCCTCTGCGCTGGCGCGTAGCCTCAAGCTCAATCAAACCCGTACCATCGGCATGCTGATCACCGCCAGTACCAATCCGTTTTATTCGGAGCTGGTGCGGGGCGTGGAGCGTAGCTGCTTTGAGCGGGGTTATAGCCTCGTGCTCTGCAATACCGAAGGTGATGAGCAGCGAATGAATCGTAATCTGGAGACGCTAATGCAAAAACGCGTCGATGGATTACTCCTGCTGTGCACGGAGACTCATCAGCCCTCCCCGGAAATCATGCAGCGCTATCCGTCGGTACCGACGGTTATGATGGACTGGGCCCCCTTTGATGGCGATAGCGATCTGATTCAGGATAACTCGCTGCTCGGCGGCGATATGGCGACTCAGTATCTGATTGACCAGGGGCATTTACGCATTGCCTGTATTGCCGGCCCGCTGGATAAAACCCCGGCGCGCCTGCGTCTTGAAGGCTATCATGCCGCGATGGCGCGCTGCGGCCTGCCGGTTGCCGAAGGATACGTGGTGACCAGTGATTTTGAGTTTGGCGGCGGGTTTAGCGCGATGCAGCAGCTGCTGGCGTTGCCGCAGCGTCCGCAGGCGGTGTTTGTCGGTAACGATGCGATGGCGGTTGGCGCTTATCAGGCGTTATACCAGGCCGGGCTGCAGATTCCGCAGGATATGGCGCTGGTGGGCTACGATGATATTGAGCTGGCACGTTATATGACGCCGCCATTGACCACCATTCACCAGCCAAAGGATGAGCTGGGGGAACTGGCCATCGACGTACTGATCCATCGCATGGCCGATCCGCAGCAAAAACAGCAGCGCGTTCAGTTAACGCCGGAGCTGGTGGTTCGCGGTTCCGCTTAGCGTTTATGCCGCTCGCTAATCAGGTTGCGGCCATCCTTCGCTCTTAACAGCATAAACATCAGCGCCGATATAATGGTTATCACGCCCATGGTTATAAAGGTGTAGTGAAACTGCTGTACCGTGCTTGCATTATCAAAACCTTCATAGAAGCGTAGCACCGCAGCGCTGATGGCCACCCCGAGACTAATTGAAAGCTGCTGGGTGACGGCCAGCAGGCTGTTGCCGCTGCTGGCATTATCATCGGTCAGATCGGCCAGGGTAATGGTATTCATGGCGGTAAACTGCGTGGACATCGCCATCCCCAGCACGAACAGCGGCAGAAGAAGCATCCACAGCGGCATCTCTGGCGACTGCAGCGAGAACTGGGCGATCATAAGGCCAATAAACACGGTGATCCCCACCAGGGTCTTACGATAGCCAAACCAGCGCAGCACCTGGGTAACGGTGGATTTCGCAATAATCGAGCCGATAGCGGTGGGGGCGATCATACAGCCGGCGATAATGGCCGGATAGCCGAAACCAACCTGTAGCATCAGCGGCATCAGAAACGGTACGCAGCCGGTACCCAACCGCGTGGCGAGGTTGCCGGCAATGCCGACCGAGAACGTATGGGTCTTAAATAAAGAGAGCGAGATAAGCGGCGTCGGATGGCGACGCGCGTGACGCACATAGGCCACGAGCAGTAACAGACTGACGGCAATCACGGCCAGCGCCTGCCATGTCGCCACGATTTTTTCCCCAAACAGTTCAATACCGCTGGAAAATAACACCAGACTTAAGCCAAATAACAGAAAACCGCCTATATCGAAGCGTCGGCGCGGCGTTGTGAAATTTGGCATGTATTTACGGGCGTACAGAATGCCAATTACGCCGATCGGAATGTTTATCAGGAAAATCCAATGCCAGCTGGCCCAGGTCACAAATACCCCGCCGAGTACCGGGCCCAGAATCGGCCCCACCAATCCCGGCATGGTGACAAAGTTCAGGACCGGCAACAGTTCGCTGCGGGGGTAGGCACGCAGCAGGGCCAGCCTCGCCACCGGCATCATCATCGCCCCACCGATCCCCTGAATTACGCGAAAAATGACCAGTTCCGTTAAGGAACTAGAGAGGGCGCA
>NZ_GL882806.1:0-1174 GCF_000195655.1 Klebsiella sp. MS 92-3 | reverse complement strand
GGAGGGGGGGGGGGGGGGGGGGGGGGGGGACCGGAGGGTGAACAGGCTAACGGCGATGATAAAGACCCGGCGCGTGCCGAAGCGATCGGCCAGCCAGCCGCTGACCGGGATCAGCATCGCCACCGTCAGCGTATAGCTGATAATGGCCGACTGCATCGCTAAGGGAGAACGATTAAGACTGTGGGCGATAGCCGGGAGGGCGGTGTTAAGAATGGTGGCATCCAGCGCCTGCATAAAGAAGGCCATCGCCGCGATCCACGGCAGGCCAGCCATGCTGCGCCCTTTTTTTCCGCTCATGCCAAATCCTTGTTATTGATTTACGTGGTGTGGGGCGTTCAACAATGCCTGGCAGGCGAGCAACGCCCCCGGCGCATCACTGTTAAGAATGGCATCGACAATCGCCTGGTGGAGATCGAGCTTCACCACTTCATTTTGCGTAATCGACGTGAAGTAGGTGTGGTAGACCGAATGAAACAGCGAGGCGAAAGAGCTGAGGAAAGGATTACCGCTCATTTCATAGATATGCTCATGCCAGGCCATATCGACTTCTATCCAGCGTTCGCGCTGAAAATGGCGTTTCAGAGCAATCATCTCTTCCATTAATGTATTGAGCTGCGCTTTTTGCCCGGCGGTGCCGTTGGCGGCGGCGAGAAAGCAGGCCTGTGGCTCCAGGCTGCTGCGCATGACGAGAAAGTGGCTTACCACCTCTTCGAAGTTATCTTCTGTTAGCCACCAGGAGAGCAGTTCCTTATCAAGGAAATTCCAGCTGCTGCGCGGCATCACCCGGGTGCCAATGCGAGGGCGGGGCAGCAGCATGCCTTTTGCAGTAAGCGTCTTCACCGCTTCGCGGACGGCGGTACGGCTTACGCCGAACTGCTCCCCCAACTCCATTTCGCCGGGAAGAATGCTTTCCGGCTGATATTCGCCAGTCAGTATTTTTTGGGCGAGCTTTTCGGCCAGTACCCAGGAGATGTTCTTTTGTGCCGCCAGTTGCTGTGCGCTTAAAGACATAAATGCCGTTCCTTTCTTTCCTCTACTCTAACAGTATGCCACCAGGCGCCCCGTTTCGTCGGTTAAAACGGCAAAACGGCGGTTTTTTGCGACATTCCTCGCCGCATTGTTGAAAAAAGAGACGGTTGAAAACTTTTTTTGCATTTCCCCTTGTCACCTCAGA
>NZ_GL882805.1:34704-35045 GCF_000195655.1 Klebsiella sp. MS 92-3 | reverse complement strand
ACCGGCTGTTTGTGTGAAGTGATTCACATCCGCCGTGTCGATGGAGGCGCATTATAGGGAGTTCTCGAGCGTCCGCAATAGAAAAATGGCAGAAAAATGACTGACTGCTGCATTCCCCAGCAAAACCCCGCTTTATACCTCGTTACACACAGAATTATCCACAGGAGAGCGTAAAAACATGACCGCTAGCCCCGTGGATCGCCAGCTATATAGAAGGAGAATCACCGGCCTGGAGAGAAACATAAAAATTCGCGAGCGTTGCGCAAACGTTTTCGTTACAATGCCGCGCTATGACACGGATGCCCGGTTGGGTGCGTTAGGTGAGTTTTTAGGCAAAAACT
>NZ_GL882805.1:20159-34579 GCF_000195655.1 Klebsiella sp. MS 92-3 | reverse complement strand
CCTAACGCTCTCTGTAATGTTCAAATCCTGGGGATTTAATACCATGCAACAACGTCGTCCAGTCCGCCGCGCTCTGCTCAGTGTTTCTGACAAGGCCGGTATCGTCGAATTCGCGCAGGCGCTTTCCGCTCGTGGTGTCGAGCTGCTGTCCACCGGCGGCACCGCTCGCCTGCTGGCAGATAAAGGCCTGCCGGTTACCGAAGTCTCTGACTACACCGGTTTCCCGGAAATGATGGATGGACGCGTGAAGACCCTGCATCCGAAAGTACACGGCGGCATCCTCGGTCGTCGCGGTCAGGATGACGGTATCATGCAGCAACACGGTATCGCGCCTATCGATATGGTTGTCGTGAACCTTTACCCGTTCGCCCAGACCGTCGCTCGTGAAGGGTGCTCGCTGGAAGACGCGGTGGAAAACATCGATATCGGCGGCCCGACTATGGTGCGCTCTGCGGCGAAGAACCATAAAGATGTCGCCATCGTGGTTAAGAGCAGCGACTACGACGCCATTATTAATGAGATGGACGCCAACGAAGGTTCTCTCACGCTGGCCACCCGCTTCGACCTCGCCATTAAAGCCTTCGAACACACCGCCGCTTACGACAGCATGATCGCCAACTACTTCGGCAGCATGGTTCCGGCTTATCACGGCGAAAGCAAAGAAGCCGCTGGCCGCTTCCCGCGTACCCTGAATCTGAACTTCATTAAGAAGCAGGATATGCGCTACGGCGAAAACAGCCACCAGCAGGCGGCCTTCTATATAGAAGAGAATGTAAAAGAGGCCTCCGTGGCTACCGCCACCCAGCTGCAGGGCAAAGCGCTCTCCTATAACAATATTGCCGATACCGATGCGGCGCTGGAGTGCGTGAAAGAGTTCAACGAGCCGGCCTGCGTTATCGTTAAGCACGCCAACCCGTGCGGCGTTGCCGTCAGCGACTCGATCCTTGACGCCTACGATCGCGCTTACAAAACCGACCCGACCTCCGCGTTCGGCGGCATCATTGCCTTTAACCGCGAGCTGGATGCTGAAACCGCGCAGGCGATCATCTCTCGCCAGTTCGTCGAAGTGATCATCGCGCCGTCCGCCAGCGAAGAAGCGCTGAAAATCACCGCCGCGAAGCAGAACGTCCGCGTACTGACCTGCGGCCAGTGGGATACTCGCGTTGCCGGCCTCGATTTCAAACGCGTTAACGGTGGTCTGCTGGTTCAGGACCGCGATCTCGGCATGGTCACCGCAGGTGAACTGCGCGTGGTCAGCAAACGTCAGCCAACCGAGCAGGAACTGCGCGATGCGCTGTTCTGCTGGAAAGTGGCGAAATTCGTCAAATCCAACGCCATCGTTTATGCCAAAGATAATATGACCATCGGTATAGGCGCCGGTCAGATGAGCCGCGTCTACTCGGCGAAAATCGCCGGAATTAAAGCCGGTGATGAAGGTCTGGAAGTGAAAGGTTCCGCCATGGCCTCTGACGCTTTCTTCCCGTTCCGCGACGGCATCGATGCCGCAGCCGCGGTAGGCATCACCTGCGTTATTCAGCCGGGCGGCTCTATCCGTGACGACGAAGTGATTGCCGCCGCTGACGAACACGGCATCGCCATGATCTTCACCGACATGCGCCACTTCCGCCATTAATTCCTGGAGCAGCAGATGAAAGTATTAGTAATCGGTAACGGCGGGCGCGAGCACGCGCTGGCCTGGAAAGCGGCTCAGTCGCCGCTGGTTGATACCGTCTATGTCGCGCCGGGCAACGCCGGTACCGCCCTGGAGCCGTCGCTGCAAACCGTCGCCATCGGCGTCACCGATATTCCGGCGCTGCTTCGCTTCGCGCAGGATGAGAAAATCGATCTGACCATCGTTGGTCCGGAAGCGCCGTTGGTCATTGGCGTGGTCGACGCGTTCCGTGCCGCCGGGCTGAACATCTTCGGGCCAACCGAAGGCGCCGCGCAGCTGGAAGGCTCAAAAGCCTTCACCAAAGATTTTCTCGCCCGTCATCATATTCCGACGGCGGAATACCAGAACTTCACCGAAGTGGAGCCTGCGCTGGCTTATCTGCGCGAGAAAGGCGCGCCGATCGTCATCAAAGCCGACGGTCTGGCGGCGGGTAAAGGCGTTATCGTGGCGATGACCCTCGAGGAAGCCGAAGCGGCGGTCAAAGATATGTTGGCCGGCAACGCCTTTGGCGACGCAGGCCACCGCATCGTGATTGAAGAGTTCCTCGATGGCGAAGAGGCTAGCTTTATTGTGATGGTCGACGGCGAGCACGTCCTGCCGATGGCCACCAGCCAGGATCACAAGCGCGTCGGCAACGGCGATACCGGCCCGAACACCGGCGGGATGGGGGCGTATTCCCCGGCGCCGGTGGTTACTGATGAAGTCCACCAGCGCACCATGGAGCGGATTATCTGGCCAACCGTGAAAGGCATGGCCGCTGAAGGCAACACCTATACCGGTTTCCTCTACGCCGGTCTGATGATCGACAAGCAGGGCAACCCGAAGGTGATTGAGTTCAACTGCCGCTTTGGCGACCCGGAAACCCAACCGATCATGCTGCGCATGAAGTCCGACCTGGTCGAGCTGTGCCTC
The DNA here is from genome assembly GCF_000195655.1 of Klebsiella sp. MS 92-3. Lineage (NCBI taxonomy): Bacteria > Pseudomonadati > Pseudomonadota > Gammaproteobacteria > Enterobacterales > Enterobacteriaceae > Klebsiella > Klebsiella sp. MS 92-3. The sequence goes on along the minus strand of NZ_GL882805.1, from coordinate 31,995 downwards.
GCCGCCTGCGCGGGCAAGCTGGACGAGAAAACCTCCGAGTGGGATGACCGCGCGTCGCTGGGCGTGGTGGTTGCCGCCGGCGGCTATCCGGGCAGCTACAATACGGGCGATGAGATCTACGGCCTGCCGCAGCAGGAAGTCGCAGACGGTAAAGTCTTCCACGCCGGCACCAAACTGTCTGACGACCAGCGCGTGGTCACCAACGGCGGGCGCGTGCTGTGCGTCACCGCGCTGGGTGACTCCGTGGCGCAGGCGCAGCAGCGCGCCTATCAGCTGCTGACCGACATTCGCTGGGACGGTAGCTTTAGCCGTAGCGATATCGGCTGGCGCGCCATCGAACGTGAAAAGGCTAACGGCTAAGTTTCGCCAGCAGCGTTTTGCGCGTAATGCCTAACTGACGGGCGGCTTCGGTTTTGTTGCCGCCCGTTTTTTCCAGCGCCGCCAGAATCACCTCTTTCTCCACTTCCACTAACGGCTGAATTCCCCCCTCCTCGCTCCCGCCTGATGGCAGCGGCGTACCGGCGATCGCCAGCGGCAGTTCTCGCTCAGAGATATAGTTTCCGGTCAGTAGCACCACCGCCCGCTCCACCGCGTTTTCCAGCTCGCGAATATTGCCCGGCCAGGGGTAGTGGATCAGCAGGTCCATCGCCTGTGGCGTGAACCCCTTTACCGTCTTACGATTGCGTTCGGTATAGCGTTTGAGAAAATGCTGCGCCAGCTGCGGAATATCTTCCCGTCGCCGGCGCAGCGGCGGTATCTCGATGGTCACGACGTTGAGTCGGTAATAGAGATCCTGGCGAAAGCGCCCGGCGCTCACCTCTTCCGCAAGGTTGCGATGGGTGGCGGCGATAAGCCGCACATCAACGGCAAGCGTCTGGTTGCTGCCGACCCGCTGCACCTCCCGCTCCTGAATCGCCCGCAGCAAGCGGACCTGCATCACTGGCGAGATATCGCCTATCTCATCAAGAAACAGCGTGCCGCCATCCGCTTCGACAAAGCGTCCTTCCCGCCGCCGATCCGCCCCGGTAAACGCCCCTTTTTCATGACCGAATAGCTCGGATTCCAGCAGTGACTCATTCAGCGCCGCGCAGTTGAGCGTGACCAACGGCTTGTCACGACGCTCGCTGCAGGCGTGGATGGCGTGCGCCACCAGCTCCTTACCGGTTCCCGACTCCCCATAAATCAGCACCGTCGCGTCCGAAGGGGCCACCAGCGTAATATCGTTAAGAAGCGCCTGCATCGCCGGGCTGTCGCCAATCATGCCCCACCGTGAATCCGTCGCAACGCTGGGGTCGCTCTCGCTCTGCCGGGTGTGCGCCAATGCCTGAACCAGCGTCTGCTGCAGGGTGTCAAAATCCAGCGGTTTAACCAGATAATCCAGCGCCCCGGACTTAATAGCTTCTACCGCCGTACCGACGCTGGAAAACGCCGTCATGATCAGAACCGGTATCGCCGGGTTATAGGCCTTAATCTCTTTTAACGTTGCGATACCGTCCATCTCCGCCATACGGATATCGCACAGCACCAGGTCGAAGACCTGCTGATGGATCTGCTCCAGCGCCTGCAGGCCGTTGTGAGCCAACCCCACCTGATAGCCCCAGCCGCGCAGCAGCGCCTGCAGGATCGTGCAGTGGCTGATGTCATCATCAACGACCAGAATCTGTACTTTATCGCTGCTCATCTTCCCTCCGTTGAGCATCCACCGGTAACCAAAGCGTAAATATCGCTCCAGCTCCCGGCTGACTTTCGGCGCGGATCGTCCCGCCATGTTGTTCGATAATATTCTGCACTACGGCCAGCCCCAGCCCGGTGCCGTCCGCCTTGGTGGTGAAATACGGCGTGAAGATAGCCTGTAACTCTTCATCGCTCATCCCCTTACCGCTATCCGTGACGACGATTTTCACCCGCTGACGATCGGCTTCGCTTGCTGTTACGCGAATGACGCCGTCACGACCAATCGCCTGCATTGCATTCAGGTACAGGTTCAACAGCACCTGATTCAGGCGATCGGGGTCGGCGCTGATCGTGGTTAACTCAGGTCGCGGAGTAAATTGCAGCGCGATCCCGCGGCTCTGCGCATCCTGGCTTACCAACTGCAATGAGTGGCGGATAAGCGCGTTGATATCGACTGTTTGGTAGTTTAGATGGGCGGGACGGACCAGCTCCAGCAGCTCGCTGACCACCCGGTTCAGGCGATCAGCCTCTTTGGCCATCACCTGGGCTAACTGATGCGACTCGCCGCCAGGCGACGTGCGCTCGGCAAAATATTTCGCCAGCCCTTTAATCGACGAGAGCGGGTTGCGGATCTCGTGCGCGACCCCCGCCGCCAGATGGCCAAGCGCCAGCAGCTTTTCCTTGCGGGCCATCGCCTCCAGCAGCTGTTTCCGCGAGCGACGATAGCGGCGGAACCAGAACTGAGCGAGGATCGTCGCCGCTATCACCAGCGCGGCGGCACCCAGCATGATGGCCATATTTCGCTGCCCGCGGGCCTGCGCGGCATCCAGCTCGCGGCTATCAAAGGCGATAAAAATCACCTGCGGGACAGTGGCCTGAGCCAGGGCGCTATTGCCGCGGTTCATCATTCCCATATGGTGGCCGCGGGCCGGATTAAGCGGGCGAAAATGGCGATAGATCTCCAGCGCCGGCCGCGGTTCGCTAAGCCGGCGCCAGCGGGCCTGTTCGCCAACCGCTAACGCACGCATCTGCGCCGGGCTATACAGCGTTTTACCCACCTGCTGCGGATCGCTATGGGCGATAATTTTACCGTTTTCATCGGTCACCGCGAACCACAGGACGCCCGGTTGCCAGGCCATCTCTTCCAGCAGGGCCTGCAGCTGCGCATGATGCATACGCATCCCCATCCCGACGCGCGTGCCGGACTCCAGCGCGCGGATCAGCACGCTCCCTTTCTCTTCAATGGTTTGTCGGGCAGCGGTCGTCTCGCGACCGTAGTCGCGGACGATCATCGCGGAGAACAGCATGACCAGCAGCACAACCGTGCCGGTCAGCAGCCAGCTCAGCGCGCCAGCGGCGGCGTCCCGGGAGAGAGATTTGATCTTCATCGGCGAGTCCTTGTCATCTCTTTTTCACTATCTGCAGGCTCCTTCAGCAGAAATCATGCCATGTTTCCGCGCGGCCAATCCTGCTCTCAAACATATCGCCTGCGCTTAAGCGAGTAAAAATGACTCGCCTGACCCTGGCGGAACGGGTCATTTTTACTCGCTCTCCTCGGCAAAGGCTTCGGCAGGCCCACACAGACGGGCTTTTTCAGACTGGCATGGAAGATGCAATACCGAGGGAAACCACACAGGAGAAAATGCCATGAAACGGAACCGTACCTTACCTCTCGCCCTCGTTACCTTTGCCGCGCTGACCTTCGCCAGCAACGCGGCCTGGGCCAACCACCACTGGGGCAACAATAACGGGATGGGCAACCAGGGCTACAGTCAGCTGACCCAGGAGCAGCAGGCTACCGTGCAAAAGCTGCATAACGATTACTATGCGCAAACCAGCGCCCTGCGCCAGCAGCTGCAGTCCAAACGCTATGAGTACAATGCGCTGCTCACGGCGCAAAAGCCGGACAGCGGGAAGATTGAAGCTGTCGCTCAGGAGATGGAAGGCTTACGCCAGAAGCTGGATCAGCAGCGGGTGAAGTTTGATATCGCCCTGGCTGAGGCAGGCGTTCCCCGCGGCGCAGGAATGGGATATGGCGGCTGTCGCGGTAGCGCCGGCGGTCATATGGGCATGAACCACTGGTAAAGGTTAGAAGCTTTTTTCCGTCGGCTGCCAGGTGCAGAAGTTTTCATTGGCGACCAGCAGCAGTTGAGAGCCTTCCGGCGCCTCCAGCCAGGCAATGCTCACAGCGGCGGAAGCGTGGCTCTGGCGGCGTTCAATGTGCGCCAGGGCCCGGCTATCGAGGTCGGGCGTAACCGTCTGCCCTTCGCAGGTCAGCACGGTATGCGCGGCAGCGTTCCAGCGCCCCTGCCGCAGGACGACCCGCCCCTGGCGGAGGGCGTCGCTGGTCTGGCGGATCTGCTCGGCGCGATAACGATATAGCGCGACCTGGTCGCTGGAGAGCTGCTGCTTCTGCCCGTCCACTTCCCGTTGCATAAAGCTCAGATCGCCCTGCGCGTCGAAACGGGCGCGAATATGTTCCGGCGGTTTGCCATAGACATTGAGTTCGATAAGCGCCAGTTGATCGCCCTGCCAGCGATATTCGCTGGTCGAGGTGTCCCCGTGACGCCACGGGCTGAAGGCGGCGAGAAGATGGACTTCATCGCCAGAATCTTTACGCCAGATGCGCATCGCTCCCTGATTGTCCGCATATCCGCTGGCGGTAAACGGCGGTAGCGACGTGTCGTGGCTGCAGGCAGTCAGCAACAGGATGCCCGCCAGCGCCAGAGGCCGGCGCCAGACAGACAAAAGGGGCTTAATAGCCCCTTCGATAAAACTGTTCACTGCCACGCGGTCTTACTTAACTGCGTCTTTCAGTGCTTTGCCAGAAACAAATGCCGGCACGTTAGCTGCAGCGATTTTGATCTCTTTACCGGTCTGCGGGTTGCGGCCAGTACGCTCAGCGCGGTGGTTCACTTTGAAGGTACCGAAACCAACCAGTTGAACAGCATCACCTTCTTTCAGAGACTCAGTAATTGCAGCCAGGGTAGATTCCAGGGCAGCTTTAGCCTGTGCTTTGGACAGGTCAGCTTTGTCCGCAATTACATCAATCAGTTGAGTCTTGTTCATAAGTTATCCTTACAATGTGTTTATCGCTTGCTAAGCATCGAGTGCGACGGAAATGCCAAAAAAGCACCCTCCTGCATACACGCACCGATAGCCACTTTTTTTCGCCCTCCAAATGTAGACCAGACGGGGGGCGGAATGGAAGCCTTCAGACGCTACAATTCAGGCGGTAAATCACGTTTTCTGGTCTCACTGCTGAAAATTTATACCAATATTGCTCTCGCCAGCCTCGCGCAGGTCCGCGCGCAGGCCTTTTATCAGCTCAAGATCACGCTCTTCACAGTCGGCCAGCAGGCGGAAAATTTCCCACTGAATATCCCATTCCTGCTCTACCGCCGGATTCGCTTTCAACTCTTCGTCGGTCATTTCGCGACCTTCCTGGGTCATTTCCAGCATCGCCACGGTGGTGATGGAGGTCTTGCTCACCTCGATCGCGTGCTCGAGCGTTTCGCCGCTCAGACGAGAATGAATCAGTTCACTCAACGCCACGCAAGCGTCTATGGCCGGATAGACACCGTACATGTCGAAATCATCTGCCGCCGGGATCGCCTCTTCCAGCTTCTCCAGCTGGCTGTCGAAATTCACCTTCGCATCTTTAACCGTCAGCGTTTCCCAGATCAGGTCCAGGATACGACGATAAAGCAGGCCGTCGCCAAACTCGGTTTGCTTGCAGAACATCGCGTAGTTGGGATACATACGTTCGCACAGGCAGGCCATAAAAGTGACATGCTGCCAGCTTTCCAGCTTCTCCAGGCGCAGGTGAATCGGGTTTTGTAACATGATGAATTCTCGAAGTCAGAAATTAGGCGCAGTGTACCTGAATCAGCTGTGATTTGCTTGCCAACGCACAAACGACGGACGACGGGACGCCACCGCATCGGCCCAGCGCGTCGGCTCGGGCAGACGGTAGCCTCGCATGCAGCGCTCAACCCACATTAAAGCGCTGTCCATGCCTACCCGGTGGCCAGTGCTAATAAACAGCGGGTTGCAGCGCACTTTGCTGCGCCAGACCCAGGCCAGTTGCTCATTTTTATCCATCAGCGGGGCCAGCGCGCCAGGCTCATCACCCAGGTCGCCGATTTTGCCGCACAGGCGTTTTTTCGCCACTCCGATAGTCGGCACATCAATCATCAGGCCAAAATGGCTGGCGACGCCCAATCTCCGGGGATGGGAAATGCCGTGTCCGTCAACGAAGAGCAGGTCCGGTTTTTGCGAAAGCTGCTCCCACGCCGCCAGCAGCGCAGGCGTTTCGCGAAACGAGAGAAAGCCGGGAATATAGGGCATAGAGGTGGCGACCCGCGCCACCTGATACTCCACCAGCTCAAGCTCAGGCCAGGTCAGCAGCACCATCGCAGCCCGGGTGACCTCCCCTTCCTGCTCAAACCCGACGTCCGCGCCGCCGATCAACGCCGGCGGGTCGCGATCCAGTCGATCCGCACGCTCTACCGACGCGGCTAACTGTTGCTGTTGGGTACGTAGTGCGGCTAAATCCATAGGGCTTATCTCCTACTGGTGATAGGGTGCGGACAGACGGTGCACAGCCTCAACAAAGACGCCCGCATGCTCGGGGTCAACGTCCTGATGAATACCGTGTCCAAGGTTAAAGACGTGGCCTTCCCCCTGGCCAAAGCCGGCAAGAATGGTCGCCACTTCTTCTTCAATACGCGGGGCGGGCGCATAGAGCATCGACGGATCCATATTGCCCTGTAGCGCTACTTTGTTACCCACGCGACGGCGGGCATCGGCAATATCGGTGGTCCAGTCGAGACCCAACGCATCGCAGCCGGTCTCCGCCATCGCTTCCAGCCACTGACCACCGCCTTTGGTGAACAGTGTCACCGGCACGCGGCGGCCTTCGTTTTCCCGCAGCAGGCCATCGACGATCTTATGCATGTAGTAGAGGGAGAACTGCTGATAGTCGCGGCCGGTCAGCACCCCGCCCCAGGTGTCAAAAATCATCACCGACTGCGCGCCGGCTTTGATCTGCGCGTTGAGATACAGGGTGACGCTCTTCGCCAGCTTATCCAGCAGCGCATGCAGCGCCTGCGGCTCGGCGTACATCATCTTTTTAATCACGGTGAAGGCCTTGCTGCTGCCGCCCTCCACCATGTACGTAGCCAGCGTCCATGGACTACCGGAAAAACCGATCAGCGGCACTTCGCCTTTCAGTTCGCGGCGAATGGTGCGCACGGCGTTCATTACATAGCCCAGCTCCTGCTCCGGATCCGGGATCGGCAGCTTGTCGACGTCGGCTTTACTTTTTACCGGCGAGGTGAAGCGCGGACCTTCACCAGCTTCAAAGTACAGCCCCAGCCCCATGGCGTCCGGGATGGTCAGGATGTCCGAAAAGAGGATCGCCGCGTCCAGCGGGTAACGGCGCAGCGGCTGGAGCGTCACTTCGCAGGCCAGCTCGGCATTTTTACACAGCGACATAAAGTCGCCCGCTTGCGCACGGGTGGCTTTGTACTCCGGTAAATAGCGGCCCGCCTGGCGCATCATCCACACCGGGGTGACATCAACCGGCTGACGCAGCAGCGCGCGCAGGTAACGATCGTTCTTCAGTTCGGTCATTTTTACATTCCTTTAGCGTTGATACGCCCAGTGTAACATGTCACTCGAACTCTGCCCGACACATCGCGACGGTATCTTCGATAAGCCGCCGCGCCACTGTCCCCGGCGGCGGCAGAAGCGGCAGGTCGTCATAGCGATACCAGTCCGCGGTCAGTAACTCTTTTTTGTCGACCACGATCTCGCCATCTGCGTAATCCGCCATAAAGGCGGTCATCAGCGACTGCGGGAACGGCCATGGCTGAGAGGTCACGTAACGCAGATTTTTTACCCGAATACCGCTCTCCTCCATCACCTCGCGAGCCACCGCCTGCTCAAGGGTTTCGCCGACCTCGACAAAGCCGGCCAGCACGGTGTGCACGCCGTTGCGATGGCGCGTATGTTGCGCCAGCAGGATCGCATCGTCGCGACGGATTGCCACGATAATGCAGGGGGCAATTTGCGGGTAGTAACGTTCGCGGCAGTGGCTGCACAGCATCGCCCATTCGCTTTTGCTGGCATGCATCGGGTGGCCGCAGTAACCGCAAAATTTATGCGAGCGATAAAATTCGGCGAGCTGGATCCCCCGCCCAGCCAGCTGGAAGAGTCCCGGATCCTGATCCAGCACCTGGCGCAACGATCCCATGTCATGGCGACGATCCTGGCGCACCATCCACACGGACTCGCCCTGCCACTCGCCAATATGCAGCGCATGCTGGCCGACAAGATCGAAATTAACCGCTTCGCCATGTGGTAATTCTCCACCAGGCAACCATAATTTTTGTTCGTGACTGACAACCCACCAGCCGCGATCTAATTTTTCAATAATACGATCCATATCTATTGCACTACCTTTGCTTCACTGGCATGTTGTTAACATTATATTTACATTTTGGTGAGCAGATTTAAATCAAAACTAGCGGAGTCAATCATGCTAAACCAGCTGGAAAATCTGACGGAGCGCGTTGGCGGTAGTAATGAACTGGTCGATCGCTGGCTACAAGTGCGTAAGCATCTGCTCGTGGCTTACTACAACCTGGTTGGCCTGAAACCGGGCAAAGAGTCGTTTATGCGGCTAAACGAAAAGGCGCTGGATGACTTTTGCCAAAGTCTGGTGGATTACCTCTCATCCGGTCATTTTAGTATTTATGAACGCATTATTGGCGAAATGGAAGGCGATACCCCTCTTTTAGCCGCCACCCGGCTTTACCCGCAGCTGGAAGCCAATACCCAGCAGATGATGGACTACTACGATACCTGCCTCGAAAACGCCATCGATCACGATAACTATCTTGAATTTCAGCAGGCGCTGTCGGATATCGGCGAGTCGCTGGAGGCGCGTTTCGCGCTGGAAGATAAACTGATCGCCCTGGCTGTCGCCCATAACCTGAGCAATGACGTGCGTGATAATATTGCGCCGACCGCTTGAGTTGTGAACCGTTAACGCGTAATTTACGTACATTATCCCTCTGCGGAGGGATTTCATCTTGTCGGAGTGCCTATTTTCCATGCGCAGGCTAACGTGGAAAAGGCTGAGACCGTTAATTCGGGATCCGCGGAACCTGATCAGGCTAATACCTGCGAAGGGAACAAGAGTAAACTGCTGTTCGCGTCAGTCCGTCAGGGCCGATCGCATCTGTTACTCCATCCGTCGTCTGACAAGCCATGTCCTTTTTTAACTGGAATGCGCTATGTCTACTACCAAACTAACCCGTCGGGAACAACGCGAGCACGCGCAGCGATTCATTGATACGCTGGCGGGTACCGCTTTTCCTAATTCACGCCGCATCTATGTTCACGGCTCACAAGCGGATATCCGCGTCCCGATGCGTGAAATTCAGCTCAGCCCAACTCTCGTCGGCGGCGATAAAGATAACCCCCGGTACGAAACCAACGAACCGATCCCGGTGTATGACACCTCCGGGCCGTATGGCGACCCGGATATTAGCATTGATGTCCGCCAGGGGCTGGCAAAGCTGCGCCAGCCGTGGATCGACGCGCGTAACGACTGCGCGCCGCTCAGCGAACGCAGCTCGGCCTATACCAAAGCGCGGCTGGCCGACGACGGTCTCGATGAGCTGCGCTTCAGCGGCCTGCTGACGCCCAAACGCGCCGTCGTTGGCAAATGCGTGACCCAGCTGCACTACGCCCGCCAGGGGATAGTCACCCCGGAGATGGAGTTCATCGCCATTCGCGAAAACATGGGTCGCGAACGTATCCGCAGCGAGGTTCTGCGCCAGCAGCACGCAGGTGAAGGCTTCGGCGCCCACCTACCGGAAAACATCACCCCCGAGTTCGTTCGCGATGAAGTGGCCGCCGGACGCGCCATCATCCCCGCCAACATCAACCACCCGGAGTCTGAACCGATGATTATCGGCCGCAACTTCCTGGTGAAAGTGAATGCCAATATCGGCAACTCTGCGGTGACCTCTTCCATCGAAGAAGAGGTCGAGAAACTGGTCTGGTCAACCCGCTGGGGCGCCGACACGGTGATGGACCTCTCCACCGGCCGCTATATCCACGAAACCCGCGAGTGGATCCTGCGCAACAGCCCGGTGCCGATTGGTACCGTGCCGATTTACCAGGCGCTGGAGAAGGTCAACGGCATCGCCGAGAATCTCACCTGGCAAGTCTTCCGCGATACCCTGCTGGAACAGGCCGAGCAAGGCGTCGACTACTTCACGATTCACGCCGGCGTACTGTTGCGCTACGTCCCGATGACGGCGAAGCGCCTGACCGGTATCGTCTCGCGCGGCGGCTCAATCATGGCTAAGTGGTGCCTGTCGCATCATCAGGAAAACTTCCTCTACCAGCATTTCCGCGAAATCTGCGAAATCTGCGCCGCCTATGACGTGTCGCTGTCGCTGGGCGATGGCCTGCGCCCCGGCTCCATTCAGGATGCCAACGACGAGGCGCAGTTTTCCGAGCTGCGCACCCTTGGAGAACTGACGAAAATCGCCTGGGAATATGACGTGCAGGTGATGATTGAAGGCCCTGGCCACGTGCCGATGCAGATGATCCGCCGCAATATGACCGAACAGCTGGAGCACTGCCACGAAGCGCCATTCTACACCCTGGGGCCGCTCACCACTGACATCGCGCCGGGCTACGACCATTTCACCTCCGGTATCGGCGCGGCAATGATCGGCTGGTTCGGTTGCGCCATGCTGTGCTATGTCACGCCGAAAGAGCATCTCGGCCTGCCCAACAAAGAGGATGTCAAACAGGGGCTGATTACCTACAAAATCGCCGCCCACGCCGCCGACCTCGCGAAAGGCCACCCCGGGGCGCAGATCCGCGACAACGCGATGTCAAAAGCGCGTTTTGAATTCCGCTGGGAAGACCAGTTCAACCTCGCGCTCGACCCGTTCACCGCGCGGGCCTATCACGATGAAACCCTGCCGCAGGAGTCCGGCAAAGTCGCCCACTTCTGCTCCATGTGCGGGCCGAAATTCTGTTCGATGAAAATCACTCAGGAGGTCCGCGACTACGCCGCGAAGCAAAGTATCGAAGCCGGCATGGCCGATATGTCGAATAACTTCCGCGCCCGCGGCGGCGAAATCTACCTGAAACAGGAGGAAGCCTGATGTATCAACCTGATTTTCCACCCGTCCCGTTTCGTCTCGGACTCTACCCGGTGGTGGACAGCGTGGCGTGGATTGAGCGCCTGCTCGAAGCTGGGGTACGTACCCTTCAGTTACGCATCAAAGACCGGCGCGACAGCGAAGTTGAGGATGACGTGATCGCCGCCATCGCCCTTGGTCGCCGCTATCACGCCCGACTGTTCATTAACGATTACTGGCAACTGGCGATTAAGCACCAGGCCTATGGCGTGCATCTCGGACAAGAAGATCTGGAAACCACCGATCTGAGCGCTATCCGCCAGGCCGGGCTGCGTCTTGGCGTCTCTACTCACGATGATATGGAAATTGATGTCGCCCTTGCGGCACGCCCCTCTTACATCGCGCTAGGTCACGTCTTCCCGACGCAAACCAAACAGATGCCTTCCGCGCCGCAGGGCCTCGAGCAGCTTGCCAGACATATTCAACGCCTGGCGGATTACCCCACCGTGGCGATCGGCGGAATTAGCCTGGAAAAGGCGCCGGGGGTACTGGCGACCGGCGTCGGCAGCATCGCGGTGGTCAGCGCCATCACCCAGGCGGCGGACTGGCGGGCAGCGACCGACCAACTGCTGGCGCTGGCGGGAGCGGGCGATGAATGATCACGACTTTATGCGCTATAGCCGCCAGCTGCTGCTGGAGGATATTGCCATCGAAGGGCAGCAGAAGCTGTTAGCCAGTCGAGTGCTGATTATCGGCCTTGGCGGGCTGGGCTCCCCGGCGGCGCTCTATCTGGCCGGGGCTGGCGTCGGGACGCTCACCCTGGCCGATGACGACGCGGTGCATCTCAGCAACCTGCAACGGCAGATCTTGTTCACCAGCGCGGATATCGATCGGCCAAAAGCCGCAGCGGCACAGACCCGGCTCAGCCAGCTAAACCCGCAGATCAAACTGGTAGCGCTCCAGCAGCGCTTAAGCGGCGAGGGGGG
>NZ_GL882805.1:13116-20036 GCF_000195655.1 Klebsiella sp. MS 92-3 | reverse complement strand
CGAGGCGCTACGCGCCGAAGTGGCGAAAGCGGACGTGGTGCTGGACTGTACCGATAATATGGTCACCCGCCAGGCGATCAATGCCGCCTGTGTGGCCCTCGATACCCCGTTAGTAACCGCCAGCGCCGTGGGCTTCGGCGGTCAGCTGATGGTGCTCACCCCGCCCTGGAGGCAGGGCTGCTATCGCTGCCTGTGGCCGGAAAGCGATGAACCGCAGCGCAACTGCCGCACCGCGGGGATCGTCGGCCCGGTGGTCGGCATGATGGGCACCCTGCAGGCGCTGGAGACGATTAAGCTGCTCAGCGGCATGGCGACGCCGCGCAACACCCTGCGGCTGTTCGACGCCCGCACCAGCAACTGGCGCGCCCTTGCGCTACAGCGCTCCCGGAGCTGCCCGGTGTGCGGAGGGCGGCATGCAGATCTGGTTTAACGACGAGCCGCTGGCGTGCGCCGACAATCTCAGCGTCAGCGCCCTGCTGACCCAGCTCGAACAGCAGCAGCCGGGCGTTGCGCTGGCGCTCAATCAACACATCCTGCCGCGCGACCGGTGGGAAGATCATCTCTTGCAGGAAGGCGATCGGGTCCTGCTTTTTCAGGTTATCGCTGGAGGCTGACATGTTACGTATTGCAGACAAAACGTTTGAATCCCATCTTTTCACCGGTACCGGCAAATTCGCCGCCCCGGAGGTGATGGTCGAGGCGATTCGCGCCTCGGGCAGCCAGCTGGTAACCCTGGCGATGAAGCGCGTCGATTTACGCCAGCGCAATGACGCCATCCTCGCCCCGCTGCTGGCGGCGGGAGTCAGCCTGCTGCCGAATACCTCGGGCGCCAAGACGGCGGAAGAGGCGGTGTTTGCCGCCCGTCTGGCGCGGGAAGCCCTGGGTACCCACTGGCTGAAGCTGGAGATCCACCCGGACGCCCGCTGGCTGCTGCCCGACCCGATTGAAACCCTGAAAGCGGCGGAGCTGCTGGTCCGCGAAGGGTTCGTGGTGCTGCCCTACTGCGGCGCCGATCCGGTGCTGTGTAAACGACTGGAAGAGGTGGGCTGCGCGGCGGTGATGCCGCTGGGTGCGCCGATCGGCTCCAATCAGGGGCTGGAAACCAAAGCCATGCTGGAGATTATTATCGAGCAGGCGACGGTCCCGGTGGTGGTCGACGCCGGGATCGGCGTCCCGAGCCATGCGGCGCAGGCGCTGGAGATGGGCGCGGACGCGGTGCTGGTCAATACCGCCATTGCCGTCGCCGACGACCCCGTGGCCATGGCCCGCGCCTTCCGTATGGCGATCGATGCCGGATTACTGGCGCGTCAGGCCGGACCGGGGGCACGCAGTACGCAGGCGCAGGCCACCAGCCCGCTCACCGGATTCCTGGAGGCGCTGGCATGAAAACCTTTAGCGATCGCTGGCGGCAGCTGGAGTGGGACGATATCCGCCTGCGCATCAACAGCAAAACCGCCGCCGACGTCGAACGGGCGCTGGCGGCCAAACAGCTCACCCGCGACGATATGATGGCCCTGCTCTCGCCTGCCGCGGCCAATTACCTTGAACCGCTGGCCCAGCGCGCGCAGCGCCTCACCCGGCAGCGCTTCGGCAATACCGTCAGCTTCTACGTGCCGCTGTATCTCTCCAACCTGTGCGCTAACGACTGCACCTACTGCGGCTTCTCGATGAGCAACCGCATTAAGCGCAAGACGCTTGATGCCGCCGAGATTGCCCGCGAGTGCGCCGCGATCCGCAACCTGGGCTTTGAGCATCTGCTGCTGGTGACCGGCGAACATCAGGGTAAGGTGGGAATGGATTATTTCCGTCAGCACCTACCGGCTATCCGCAGCCAGTTTGCCTCGCTGCATATGGAAGTGCAGCCGCTGGCGACTGAAGAGTATGCCGAGCTGAAAACCCTGGGGCTCGACGGGGTGATGGTCTATCAGGAGACCTATCATGAAAGCATGTACGCCCAACACCATCTGAAAGGAAAAAAGCAGGATTTCTTCTGGCGGCTGGATACGCCGGATCGCTTAGGCGCGGCGGGGATCGATAAGATCGGCCTTGGCGCGCTCATCGGCCTTTCCGACAGCTGGCGAGTGGACTGCTTTATAGTCGCTGAGCACCTGCTGTGGCTGCAGCAGCGCTACTGGCGCAGCCGCTATTCGGTCTCCTTCCCGCGCCTGCGTCCCTGCGCCGGCGGTATTGAACCGGCTTCGCTGATGGATGAGCGACAGCTGGTGCAAACTATCTGCGCCTTCCGCCTGCTGGCGCCAGAGGTTGAGCTGTCGCTATCCACTCGCGAATCACCCTGGTTCCGCGACCGGGTGATCCCGCTGGCGATCAATAACGTCAGCGCCTTCTCTAAAACCCAGCCCGGCGGCTACGCCGACGACCATCCGGAGCTCGAGCAATTTGCCCCGCACGACGATCGCCGCCCTGAAGAGGTCGCCAGCGCGCTGGCCGCCCGCGGCCTGCAGCCGGTATGGAAAGACTGGGATAGCTGGCTGGGACGCGCTTCGCAAACCTCATGATGTACAGTGTAAACGCCTTATAATTTTGCGCGCCTGCACGAGAGATGAAAAACGGAGGCTGGCCCGCCCGACGCCGTTTTTCTATTCTGCCCGGGTCAGCAGCGGACGCTGACCAGGGCGAACCTTTTCTTCCTCATTTTCGCCCTGCCTCTCCGCGCTGAGCAGAGGCCTGCACATTATCGCCGAATATAAATCACGATACATGAAGGCCTCAGAGTTATAATTGAGCAATAGTGAACTGATTCGATCGGCAGGCGTCCCAGACGCAACCTGCGTTCGGACCCATGGTTTATACATCCGGGACGATTAACGATTCATGGCTCTACACAACAGAAAGCTCTCTTTTACGACGCCGATCGTCGTGGGGTTTGCCGGTATTTTGCTCAGCTTTATGCTGATCGCTATTTTTGTGACTCTGGCGCAACAGAAAGATTTTCTCGAAGATTATCACGATATTAACCGCAATTTTACCCATAACCTGGCGATCAACTATACGGAAACCCTGCTGCGGGAAAATGATTTTATCCTCGGGCGCGCAGCCGCCTTCTTTGCCCGGAATGACGAACTGAATCGCGCAGTCAATGTGGAGCCGGAGAAAGGGTTAACCACGCTGATGCAGTTACAGAACATGATGCCAAGCGTCTCATCCATCTCGCTGGCGGATACCGAGGGCCACTATCTGCGCGCCCCGGAGGTGCTGGAAAACGAAGACAGCCGGGCTTTCGATCCCAGAACGCGGCCCTGGTTTATCAAACAGGCGGAAGCCAGCACCTTCAGCCACTACACCAGTCCGTATATGGATTATTTCACCCACCATCCGACGATTACCATTTTCAAACCCATCATTACCCCGGAAGGGAAACTCAAGGGCAGCCTGGCCTTTCATCTCGATCTCACCTCCATGGGGTTCGCGCTGCGCCAGATGGTGGCGCCCGTACAGGGGGAATTTTTTGTGGTGCAACGGGATGGCAAAGTGGTCCTGCACTCCGACCCGGGCGCGCTGTTTAAACCCTTCGTCAGGGACGAGCTGATGGATAAAATGACCAGCGGAGAGGGGCAGCTTTACGATCCCGGGAGCGACACCTGGTATTACTATTACTCCTTTACCAATCCCGACTGGTTTGTGATTTTCCGTGTCGATAACGCCACCCTGGTCAATCTGACACGTCATGAGACCAATTTAGTGATCGGCGGTTTCACTCTCGCAGCGATCATTATTATCCTGTTCGGTCTTTATCTGCGTCATGCTTCCCGTACCGTGCTGATGAATATCATCAATGCGATTAAAACCGGTGACGTCAAACGCGCCCCGCGCCTTGAGGCGATGCTGAGTAAAGCGATTGAAACCAATAAACAGCGCGAACTGTCCTACGTCCGCCAGGCGACCATCGACGCTCTCACCGGCTGCAAAAACCGCCGCGCCTTCGACAGCGATATTGCCGCCCTGATGAACGATCACCAGCCATTCGCCCTCGCGCTGGTCGATATCGATAACTTTAAATCGATCAACGACACCTGGGGCCATCTCAATGGCGATATCGTCCTGCGTAACGTCGCTCGCGAAGGGCTACAGGTCCTCCAGCCGCTGGAGATATCCCTCTATCGCTACGGCGGCGAAGAGTTCGCGGTGGTCTTTCCTGCCGAACATATCGATAACGCCCGCACGCTGCTGGAAACATGGCGGGTAAACGTCGAACGACGCACCTGGCGCGAAGATGGCCTGACGGTCACCTTCAGCGCCGGCCTCGGGGAATGGAATATGGAGCCACTGGATAAGCTGGTGGTGAGCGTCGATGAAGCGCTGTACAAAGCCAAACAGCAGGGTAAAAACCGTATCCTGCGCGCGTAAGACTTCAGCGCCGCCACCGCCCACTTCGGTGGGCTTTTTTATTTTTTCCGGAAAAAATGAAACCGGTTTCAATTATTCTGTGATGCCTTACACACAATCACGGTAAAGCGGTTGTCGCATCGCCAGGGCCGCGATAAAGATAAGATATCACGGAACACAAGGGCCACTGACTATGAAGAATATCGTTTTGTGCTGTGCCGCCGGTATGTCTACCAGCATGCTGGTTCAGCGTATGCAAGATGCCGCGCAGAAGAAGGGTGTTGAGGTCTCTATCAAGGCCGTACCGGTCGCTGAGTTTAAAGATAATCTGGCCGCCGCCGACATTATTTTGCTCGGCCCGCAGGTGAAATATGAGCAGGCGAAGCTGCAGGCGCTGGCCGACCCGTTCGGCAAGAAGGTCGCCGTGATCGATATGATGGACTACGGCATGATGAAAGGTGATGCCGTTCTGGATAAAGCCCTTAAGATGCTGGAGTAATCGATGGAAGATTTAGAAACGATCATCATGGAGCTGCTGGTTAACGCGGGTTCCGCACGTAGCGCGGCGCTGACGGCGCTACAGCTGGCGCGAAAAGGCGATTTTGTCGCCGCGGAGCAGGCCATGGCTGAATCCCATGAGTTCGTCAAACATGCGCATAAAATTCAGACCCAGCTTATCGGCATGGATGAAGGCAGCGGTAAATTGCCGGTCAACCTGATCACCGTGCATTCCCAGGACCATCTGATGAACGCTATGGTCATTCAGGATCTGGCGACCGACATGATTGAACTCTATCGTCGTCTGCCCCTCGCGCAATAATCTCACGGATTTAACGGGCGTCGCTGCCGGCGCCCGTCCTTCTTACAGAAAGCCGTACATCGCCGCGAATATCCAGCCAAACACGCAGGAGACGCCGACGCCGATGAGCCCGGGCAGGATAAAGCTGTGGTTAATCACAAAGCGGCCGATATGGGTGGTCCCTGAGCGATCAAACTGGATCGCCGCCAGATCGCTTGGGTAGGTCGGCAGAATATAGTAGCCATAGCAGGCCGGCGCAGAAGCCACGATATAGGCCGGGTCGACGCCGATGGCCAGGGCTACTGGCACAATCGCCGCCAGCGCTGCCGCCTGGGAGTTCACAAATTTCGAAACCAGTAGCAGCACGATGGCATAAGCCCACGGATACTCTTTTACCATTTCACCAAGCACGCCTTTAATCTCGGTCATGTGCGCGCCAAACATGGTCTCCGCCATCCACGCGATGCCGTACACCGCGACGATAGCGATCATTCCCGAACGAAAGACCTCATTTTTGGAAATCGATGCCGGGTTAGTTTTTGTAATGATGATGATCAGCGCTCCGGAGAGCAGCATAAACATCTGGATAACCAGCACCATCGACAGTGGTTTACCGTCAAAGGCCGGGCGCAGTTCAGAAAAAGCGCCAAGCAGCGCCACCACGGCGATAGAGGCCAGAAAAATCCACATTGCTATCCAGTTGCTGGTCGGCAGCTTTTTGTCCAGCAGCGTCGCCGTATCGCCATAGACGTAATGGCGGTTCTCCGGTAGCGCAATAAACGCCTGGAAGGCTTCGTCCTGATCCAGGTCTTTGCCGCGGAACCAGCTGAAGATACCGATGGCTAAAATACCCAGCAGCGTGGACGGAATGGTTATCGCCAGCAGATCGAGAAACTCCAGGTGTTTCCCGTTAAAGGTAAAATTTCCCAGCATCGCCACCAGCGATACCACCGCCACCGAGACCGGGCTGGCGATGATCCCCATCTGAGCGCCAATGGAGCTGGCGGCCATCGGACGCTCCGGACGAATGTTATTCTTAATCGCCACATCGTAGATAATCGGCAGGATGGTATACACCACGTGGCCGGTACCGCAGAGGATGGTCAGCGTGCAGGTGACGAAAGGCGCCACGATAGAAACATATTTCGGGTTACGCCGCAGCAGCTTCTCGGCAATCTGCAGCATCACGTCTAACCCGCCGGACGCCTGCAGAGTCGCCGAGGCGGCTACCACTGCAATGATCACCAGCATCACATCAACCGGCGGTTTGCCCGGCTGGAGATGAAAAACAAAGACGAGGATCACCAAACCGATGCCGCCCAGCAGCCCCAGCGCAATACCTCCTTTTCGGGCACCATAAAACAGACAAATTAATATAATAATGAGTTGTATCGCGAATTCCATGCAGCCCCCAAAGCCTGTCCACTCAGATCTAAAAATGATCCCTACCTGCCTGTCGGGATTATTTCTGCGCCTTACCGGGAGAAGCATGAGATGCGGCGATCCCTCTCCAGCGCCGTCGCGCCGAAGATACAGCAACAGAAGTAATCCCATGATTCATCAGGTATTTTGAATATATACCCTTTGAATTGATTATTTTTTGATATGAGTAGAAGTTTTACCCATACATAAAGAAAGGTTTTAGAAAAAGGCTTTTAATAGATATTTTGCATGAATTAATTGCTAAGAAAATGAAGATTTAATATGTCGTAAATGTAATTAAGGGCCGGGAAAGCGGCAGAAAATAGACAATAAAAAAAGCCGGTCAGGAAACCTG
>NZ_GL882805.1:8765-13060 GCF_000195655.1 Klebsiella sp. MS 92-3 | reverse complement strand
CCTGACCGGCTTTTTAGCAGTGCATCAACGATTAATCGTTGTCAGAACCGCCCAGACCTGCGTTCAGCAGCTCTGCCAGGTTGGCAGACGCTTCTTCCACGCTCACCTGCGGTGCCGCCGGCAGCTCGCCAGCAGCGCGACGGCGCATACGATCCTGGTGATACGCATAACCGGTACCGGCCGGGATCAGACGACCCACGATGACGTTCTCTTTCAGACCGCGCAGTTCGTCGCGTTTGCCCGCAACGGCTGCTTCGGTCAGCACGCGAGTGGTCTCCTGGAACGATGCCGCGGAGATGAAGGACTCGGTGGCCAGAGACGCTTTGGTGATACCCAGCAGATCGCGGGAGAACGTTGCGCCCACTTTGCCGTTCGCTTCCAGTTCGCGGTTCGCGATCTTGACGCGGGAGTATTCCACCTGCTCGCCTTCGAGGAAGTCGGAGCTGCCTGCGCTTTCGATGGTGGCTTTACGCAGCATCTGACGAACGATAACTTCGATGTGCTTATCGTTAATCTTAACGCCCTGCAGACGGTATACGTCCTGGACTTCGTTAACAATGTAACGGGTCACAGCATGTACGCCACGCAGACGCAGAATGTCGTGCGGTGCTTCCGGACCGTCGGAAACCACATCACCACGTTCCACACGTTCACCTTCGAACACGTTGAGCTGACGCCATTTCGGGATCATCTCTTCGTACGGCTCGCTACCGTCTACCGGGGTGATAACCAGGCGACGTTTCCCTTTGGTTTCTTTACCGAAGGAAATGATACCGCTGATTTCAGCCAGGATAGCCGGCTCTTTCGGACGACGTGCTTCGAACAGGTCCGCAACGCGCGGCAGACCACCGGTGATATCCTTGGTACCGCCGGATTCCTGCGGAATACGCGCCAGGGTGTCACCCGAGCTGATCTGTACGCCATCTTCCAGCTGAACAATCGCTTTACCCGGCAGGAAGTACTGAGCAGGCATATCAGTGCCTGGGATCAGAACGTCGTTGCCCTGAGCATCAACAATTTTCAGTGCTGGACGCAGATCTTTACCACCTGCGGTACGTTCTGCAGAGTCCAGAACCACCAGCGAAGACAGACCGGTCAGCTCGTCAGTCTGACGAGTAATGGTCTGACCGTCGATCATGTCAGTGAAACGGATGAAACCGCTAACTTCGGTGATAACCGGCATGGTGTGCGGATCCCAGTTTGCGACGGTTTCACCGCCGGCAACCTGCTCACCGTCGCCTTTCGCCATAACCGCACCGTAAGGTACTTTATAGCTCTCTTTGGTACGACCGAATTCGTCGATCAGCTTCAGCTCGGTATTACGGGAAGTGATAACCAGCTTACCACTGGAGTTCACAACCGACTTCGCGTTGCTGAGCTTGATGCTACCTTTGTTTTTCACCTGGATGCTGGATTCAGCAGCCGCACGAGATGCCGCACCACCGATGTGGAACGTACGCATCGTCAGCTGTGTACCCGGCTCACCGATGGACTGTGCCGCGATAACGCCGATAGCCTCACCTTTGTTGATGAGGTGGCCACGCGCCAGGTCACGACCATAGCAGTGCGCGCAGACGCCAAAGTCGGTGTCACAGGATACAACGGAACGCACTTTGACGGAGTCAACGGAGTTCGCTTCCAGCAGGTCACACCAGTGCTCATGCAGCAGCGTGTTGCGTGGAACCAGAATATCCGCGGTACCCGGCTTCAGAACATCTTCCGCAGTCACACGACCCAGTACGCGATCGCGCAGCGGCTCTTTAACGTCGCCACCTTCGATAACCGGCGTCATGGTGATGCCTTCCAGGGTGCCGCAGTCGTCTTCAGTGACGACCAGGTCCTGCGCAACGTCAACCAGACGACGAGTCAGGTAACCGGAGTTCGCTGTTTTCAGTGCGGTATCCGCCAGACCTTTACGAGCACCGTGGGTGGAGATGAAGTACTGGAGTACGTTCAGACCTTCACGGAAGTTCGCGGTGATCGGCGTTTCGATGATGGAGCCATCCGGCTTCGCCATCAGACCACGCATACCAGCCAGCTGACGAATCTGTGCCGCAGAACCACGCGCACCGGAGTCGGCCATCATGTAGATGCTGTTGAAGGAAACCTGCTGCTCTTCCTGACCGTCACGGTTAATCACGGTTTCGGTTTGCAGGTTATCCATCATCGCTTTGGATACACGATCGTTCGCCGCAGCCCAGATATCGATAACTTTGTTGTAGCGTTCGCCCGCGGTCACCAGACCGGACTGGAACTGTTCCTGAATCTCAGCAACTTCCGCTTCCGCTTCGCTGATGATTTCGTATTTTTTCTCCGGGATGACCATGTCATCGATACCAACGGATGCACCTGAACGCGCTGCGTAAGCAAAGCCGGTGTACATCGTCTGGTCCGCAAAAATAACGGTCGGTTTCAGACCCAGAATACGGTAACAGGTGTTCAGCATCTTGGAGATCGCTTTCTTACCAAGCGCCTGGTTCACGATAGAGAACGGCAGACCTTTCGGCACGATCATCCACAGAATGGCACGGCCAACGGTCGTGTCTTTCAGGCTGGTTTTCGCGACAAACTCACCATTGTCGTCTTTTTCGTATTCAGTGATACGCACTTTAACGCGCGCATGCAGAGAGGCCAGGCCGGCGCGATAAATACGCTCAGCTTCTTTCGGGCCAGTCAGCACCATGCCTTCGCCTTTGGCGTTAACACTGTCACGGGTCATGTAGTACAGACCCAGTACAACGTCCTGAGACGGAACGATGATTGGTTCGCCGTTCGCCGGGGACAGGATGTTGTTGGTAGACATCATCAGCGCACGCGCTTCCAGCTGGGCTTCCAGCGTCAGCGGTACGTGAACAGCCATCTGGTCACCATCGAAGTCGGCGTTGTATGCCGCACAAACCAGCGGGTGCAGCTGGATGGCTTTACCTTCGATCAGAACCGGTTCGAATGCCTGAATACCCAGACGGTGCAGGGTTGGCGCACGGTTCAGCAGGACCGGGTGTTCGCGGATAACTTCGTCCAGGATATCCCAAACGACAGCTTCTTCGCGCTCAACCATCTTCTTAGCGGCTTTGATGGTGGTGGCCAGGCCACGCAGTTCCAGCTTGCCGTAGATGAACGGTTTGAACAGCTCCAGCGCCATTTTCTTCGGCAGACCGCACTGATGCAGACGCAGGTATGGACCTACGGTGATAACAGAACGACCGGAGTAGTCAACGCGTTTACCGAGCAGGTTCTGGCGGAAACGACCCTGTTTACCTTTGATCATATCGGCCAAAGATTTCAGAGGACGTTTGTTAGAACCGGTGATCGCACGACCGCGACGACCGTTATCCAGCAGGGCGTCAACCGCTTCCTGCAGCATACGTTTTTCGTTGCGTACGATGATATCCGGCGCAGCCAGATCCAGCAGACGTTTCAGACGGTTGTTACGGTTGATCACGCGACGATACAGATCGTTGAGGTCAGACGTCGCGAAACGACCACCGTCCAGCGGAACCAGCGGACGCAGATCTGGCGGCAGTACCGGCAGAACGGTCAGGATCATCCACTCCGGCTTGTTGCCAGACTGAACGAAAGCTTCCAGCAGCTTAATGCGCTTGGTCAGCTTTTTACGCTTGGTTTCGGAGTTGGTTTCGTTCAGCTCTTCACGCAGCTGCTCGCATTCCTGCTCCAGATCCATATTGCGCAGCAGCGCCTGGATCGCTTCCGCGCCCATTTTCGCGTCGAATTCGTCACCGAACTCTTCCAGCGCGTCCAGGTACTGTTCTTCCGTCAGAATCTGGTTGCGTTCGAGGTTGGTCATGCCACCTTCGATAACCACATAGGATTCAAAGTACAGTACACGTTCGATATCGCGCAGCGGCATATCCAGCAGCAGACCGATACGGGACGGCAGGGATTTCAGGAACCAGATGTGCGCAGTCGGACATGCCAGCTCGATGTGGCCCATGCGCTCACGACGCACTTTAGTCTGGGTCACTTCAACGCCGCACTTCTCACAGATCACACCGCGGTGTTTCAGGCGCTTGTACTTACCGCACAGGCACTCATAATCTTTTACCGGCCCAAAGATACGGGCGCAGAAAAGGCCGTCACGTTCTGGCTTGAACGTACGGTAGTTAATGGTTTCCGGCTTTTTAACTTCACCGAAAGACCATGAACGGATCATGTCTGGCGAAGCCAGAGCAATTTTGATCGCATCAAACTCTTCGGTTTTAGTTTGCGCTTTCAGAAACTTTAATAAGTCTTTCACGGATTTGCTCCCGTCGGAGTTAGCACATTCCGCTGCCGGG
>NZ_GL882805.1:4299-8622 GCF_000195655.1 Klebsiella sp. MS 92-3 | reverse complement strand
CCCCGGCAGCAGTGACCTGTTTGAGCGAGAATTACTCGTCTTCCAGTTCGATGTTGATGCCCAGCGAGCGAATTTCTTTCAACAGTACGTTGAAGGATTCCGGCATGCCCGGTTCCATCTGGTGATTGCCGTCCACGATGTTTTTATACATCTTGGTACGACCGTTCACGTCATCAGACTTAACGGTGAGCATTTCCTGCAGGGTGTAGGCCGCGCCGTATGCTTCCAGCGCCCACACTTCCATCTCACCGAAGCGCTGACCACCGAACTGTGCCTTACCACCCAGCGGCTGCTGAGTAACCAGGCTGTAAGAACCGGTGGAACGAGCGTGCATTTTGTCGTCGACCAGGTGGTTCAGTTTCAGCATGTACATGTAACCCACGGTTACCGGACGTTCGAACTGTTCACCGGTGCGGCCATCAAACAGGGTGATCTGACCGGAAGTCGGCAGGTCGCCCAGCTGCAGCAGCTCTTTGATTTCAGCTTCTTTCGCACCGTCGAATACCGGCGTTGCGATCGGCATGCCTTTACGCAGGTTTTCAGCCAGACGCAGAACTTCTTCATCGCTGAAGGTATTCAGGTCAACTTTCTGGCGAACGTCAGCGCCCAGATCGTAAGCACGCTGGATGAATTCGCGCAGTTTCGCGACTTCCTGCTGCTGTTTCAGCATGGCGTTGATCTTATCGCCGATGCCTTTTGCAGCCATACCCAGGTGAGTTTCAAGGATCTGACCGATGTTCATACGAGACGGTACGCCCAGCGGGTTCAGTACGATATCTACCGGCGTACCGTTAGCATCGTGCGGCATATCTTCGATCGGGTTGATCTTAGAGATAACACCCTTGTTACCGTGACGACCTGCCATCTTATCACCAGGCTGGATACGGCGTTTAACGGCCAGATATACCTTAACAATCTTCAGCACGCCCGGTGCCAGATCGTCGCCTTGGGTGATTTTACGGCGTTTCGCTTCGAGTTTTTTCTCGAACTCGTGTTTCAGTTCGTCATACTGCTCAGCCAGCTGTTCCAGCTGATTTTGTTTCTCTTCGTCGGTCAGGCCCAGTTCCAGCCAGCGATCGCGAGGCAGCTTGTCGAGCTTCTCAGCTTCAACGCCACCGGAGACCAGCACCGCGTAGATACGACTGAACAGACCGGCTTCGAGGATCTGCAGTTCTTCAGACAGGTCTTTTTTGGCCTGCTTCAGCTGCATCTCTTCGATTTCCAGAGCACGTTTGTCTTTTTCTACGCCGTCACGGGTAAAGACCTGAACGTCGATAACGGTACCAGAGACACCGTTCGGTACGCGCAGAGAAGAGTCTTTAACGTCAGACGCTTTCTCACCGAAGATCGCGCGCAGCAGTTTCTCTTCCGGCGTCAGCTGGGTTTCACCTTTCGGCGTTACCTTACCAACCAGAATGTCGCCGCCGGTCACTTCCGCACCGATATAAACGATACCGGATTCATCCAGTTTGGAGAGCGCAGCTTCACCCACGTTCGGGATGTCAGCAGTGATCTCTTCCGGCCCCAGCTTGGTGTCACGGGACACGCACGCCAGTTCCTGAATGTGGATAGTGGTGAAACGGTCTTCCTGGACAACACGCTCGGAAACGAGGATGGAGTCTTCGAAGTTGTAACCGTTCCACGGCATGAACGCTACACGCATGTTCTGACCCAGCGCCAGCTCACCGAGGTCGGTGGACGGGCCGTCTGCCAGCACGTCGCCGCGCTCAATAGGTTCGCCCAGGGACACGCAAGGCATCTGGTTGATGCAGGTGTTCTGGTTAGAACGGGTGTACTTGGTCAGGTTATAGATGTCGATACCTGCTTCGCCCGGGTACATCTCGTCTTCGTTAACTTTGATAACGATACGGGAAGCATCCACGTACTGAACGGTACCGCCACGTTTAGCCACGGCAGTAACACCGGAGTCAACGGCAACAGCACGTTCCATACCGGTACCAACCAGCGGCTTATCAGCGCGCAGAGTCGGAACCGCCTGACGTTGCATGTTCGCACCCATCAATGCACGGTTGGCGTCATCGTGTTCCAGGAACGGGATCAGGGACGCACCGACGGATACCACCTGCTGGGTGGATACGTCCATGTAGTCAACCTGGTCGCGGCTGAACAAGCTGGATTCGCCTTTGCTACGGCAGGTAACCAGATCTTCTACGAAGTGGCCGTTTTCATCCAGGTTGGAGTTCGCCTGAGCGATAACGTAGTTGCCTTCTTCGATAGCAGACAGGTAGTGAATTTCGTCAGTAACCACACCGTTGGTCACTTTACGATACGGCGTCTCAAGGAAGCCATATTCGTTGGTCTGCGCGTACACGGACAGGGAGTTAATCAGACCGATGTTCGGACCTTCAGGCGTTTCGATCGGACATACGCGACCGTAGTGGGTCGGGTGTACGTCTCGAACTTCGAAGCCTGCGCGCTCACGGGTCAGACCGCCTGGGCCGAGTGCGGAGATACGACGTTTGTGCGTAATCTCAGACAGCGGGTTGTTCTGGTCCATAAACTGAGACAGCTGGCTGGAACCAAAGAACTCTTTCACTGCTGCGGAAATCGGCTTGGCGTTGATCATATCCTGAGGCATCAGGGTATCCAGATCGCCAAGAGACAGACGCTCTTTCACCGCACGCTCTACACGTACCAGGCCAACGCGGAACTGGTTTTCCGCCATTTCGCCAACGGAACGGATACGACGGTTGCCGAGGTGGTCGATATCATCCACTTCGCCTTTACCGTTACGGATATCGATGAGCTTCTTCATCACTTCGATGATGTCGTCTTTGCTCAGGATACCGGAACCTTCGATTTCGTCGCGCAGCAGAGAACGGTTGAACTTCATACGACCAACCGCGGACAGATCGTAGCGGTCTTCAGAGAAGAACAGGTTCTCAAACAGACTTTCAGCGGCTTCACGAGTCGGCGGCTCGCCAGGGCGCATCATGCGGTAGATTTCTACCAGCGCGCTCAGACGATCGTTAGTCGGGTCGACGCGTACCGTTTCAGAGATGTACGGGCCGTGGTCCAGATCGTTGGTGAACAGCGTTTCGATACGCTTGTGGCCAGACTGGCTCAGCTTAGCCAGCAGATCCAGGCTCAGCTCCATGTTCGCCGGGCAGATCAGTTCGCCAGTCGCTTCATCGATATAGTCTTTAGCCGCCACTTTGCCCGCGATATATTCAACCGGCACTTCGATATGCTTGATATCGTCTTTTTCCAGCTGACGGATATGACGAGCCGTGATGCGACGGCCTTTCTCAACGTACACTTTGCCGTTGGCTTCGATATCGAAGGAGGCAGTTTCACCGCGCAGACGCTCCGGAATCAGCTCCATCTGCAGCTTGTTGTCGCGAATTTCAAAGACCACTTTTTCGAAGAACAGGTCAAGGATCTGCTCAGTGGTGTAATTCAGCGCGCGCAGGATGATGGTAGCCGGCAGCTTACGACGACGGTCGATACGAACGAACAGGTTGTCTTTCGGGTCGAATTCGAAGTCCAGCCAGGAACCGCGGTAAGGGATGATACGTGCGTTATACAGAACCTTACCGGAGGAGTGGGTCTTACCTTTGTCACTGTCAAAGAAGACGCCCGGGCTACGGTGCAGCTGAGAAACGATAACACGCTCGGTACCGTTGATAACAAAGGTACCGTTGTCGGTCATGAGCGGAATTTCGCCCATGTAGACTTCTTGTTCTTTAATGTCTTTGACGGTGCCTTCTGGCGCTTCGCGCTCGTAGATCACCAGACGCAGTTTTACGCGCAGCGGTGCAGAATAAGTCACGCCACGGATCTGACATTCTTTAACGTCAAAAACCGGTTCGCCCAGACGGTAGCTGACGTATTGCAGCTCGGAATTACCGCTGTAGCTCTGAATCGGGAATACGGAACGGAAAGCAGCTTCCAGACCATACTGCCCTTCAGGATCTTGCTCGATAAACTTCTGGAACGAGTCAAGCTGGATAGAAAGGAGATATGGCACATCCAGAACTTGTGGACGTTTACCAAAATCCTTACGAATACGTTTTTTCTCGGTATAGGAGTAAACCATAGGGTTCCTCAGCTCGCTGACAAGTCGACCCATCTGCCCGCAGAGGGCAGTTTTTTATGCAACACTATTTTGTTGACCGGAAAATGGAACACTTTCCGCAATGCCTGTTGCTATCACGCTTAAACCATTTCATTGCGATTTACACAGCCCAGGAACCCTAACCTGTCGCAGTATATTAAGTCGTCGATAGAAACAAGCATTGAGAGGCAAACCAGTAGTCAAACAGCGTGAAACGCTACTGGCGCCTTACAGCGCAAAAAGGC
>NZ_GL882805.1:1538-4185 GCF_000195655.1 Klebsiella sp. MS 92-3 | reverse complement strand
AAAAAAAAGGGGGGAGAAAAAAAAACCCCCCCCCCCTCAGCCTGATTTCTCAGGCTGCAACCGGAAGGGTTGGCTTATTTAACTTCAACTTCAGCGCCAGCTTCTTCCAGAGATTTTTTCAGAGCTTCAGCGTCGTCTTTGCTGATGCCTTCTTTCAGTGCAGCCGGAGCAGATTCTACCAGGTCTTTAGCTTCTTTCAGACCCAGGCCAGTTGCGCCACGTACTGCTTTGATAACAGCAACTTTGTTAGCGCCAGCAGCTTTCAGAATTACGTCGAATTCAGTTTTTTCTTCAGCAGCTTCAACCGGGCCAGCAGCTACAGCTACAGCAGCAGCAGCGGAAACACCGAATTTTTCTTCCATTGCAGAGATCAGCTCAACAACGTCCATTACGGACATAGCGGATACTGCTTCAATGATTTGATCTTTAGTGATAGACATTTAAATTGTTCCTGAATATCAGAATAAGTTTATACGTAAGCGAATGCTTTACAAAGATAACTGCGATTAAGCAGCTTCTTTCGCATCGCGTACAGCAGCCAGAGTACGAACCAGTTTGCCAGCCGAAGCTTCTTTCATGGTTGCCATCAGGCGTGCAATTGCTTCTTCGTAGGTCGGCAGAGTTGCCAGGCGGTCGATCTGCGACGCCGGGATCAGCTCACCTTCAAAGGCAGCGGCTTTGACCTCAAATTTTGCATTCGCTTTCGCGAACTCTTTGAACAGACGAGCAGCAGCGCCCGGGTGTTCCATAGAGTATGCAATCAGGGTCGGACCAACAAACGTGTCTTTCAGGCACTCGAACTGAGTACCTTCAACGACGCGGCGCAGCAGGGTGTTACGAACAACACGCATGTATACGCCAGCTTCACGACCTGCTTTACGCAGTTCAGTCATTTTATCTACAGTTACGCCACGGGAATCCGCAACTACTGCAGACAGCGCGCCTTTGGCTACTTCGCTGACTTCAGCAACAATCGCTTGTTTGTCTTGAAGATTTAAAGCCATTAGCTTTGCTCCTGGATGTTTGCCAGAGCCTATGCTCTGGAACTCACTTCACTCAATTCAACGAAAAGAGCGTCTAAATACGGTGAGCAGAAACAAGCCAGAATATCCAAAAATAATCTTAGCGTTCTGTCACCGTCTACGCAGGGGATTAAGTTTCTTGCGAAACACCTGCGGTCTTCGACGGAGGCCTGGATAGGCCAGGCTCCAACGAACAAATTCTTCCTATGACTTCGTCCTTCGAACCGCAGCGGCGTTAGCTGCTCTCGTTCACACCGGTCATGTAGTTAACTACACTCCTGGTGATTCACTCGATTGCTGCCTTGCTGCAATTCAAATGACTCGCATAGCGTCTGTCTTATTGACAGAATCGTGGGGGTAAGATTGTAGACAAAATCACCGCCCACGTAAAGGCATTAGTTTGCAGAAGCGTTCAGGCCAGCCTGATCTACTGCAACACCTGCACCCATAGTAGTGGAGATGCTAACTTTCTTGATGTACACGCCTTTCGCCTGAGTCGGTTTTGCTTTTTTCAGCGCAACCAGCAGAGCTTCCAGGTTTTCTTTCAGTTTGTCAGCGTCAAAGTCCACTTTACCGATGGTGGTGTGGATGATGCCGTTTTTGTCGTTACGGTAACGAACCTGACCTGCTTTCGCGTTTTTAACCGCTTCAGCAACGTTCGGAGTTACGGTACCTACTTTCGGGTTCGGCATCAGGCCACGCGGACCCAGAACCTGGCCCAGCTGGCCAACAACGCGCATTGCATCCGGGGAAGCAATAACAACGTCAAAGTTCATTTCGCCTTTTTTGATCTGCTCAGCCAGATCTTCCATACCTACCAGCTCAGCGCCTGCAGCTTTAGCAGCTTCAGCGTTTGCGCCCTGGGTAAATACGGCTACGCGAACGGAACGGCCAGTACCGTGCGGCAGTACAGTTGCGCCACGGACGTTCTGGTCAGATTTACGAGCGTCGATGCCGAGGTTAACGGCAACGTCTACGCTTTCGGTAAATTTAGCGGTGGCCAGCTCTTTCAGCAGAGCAATGGCTTCGTTGATGTCGTACTGTTTAGTTGCATCAACTTTCTCACGGATCACGCGCATGCGCTTGGTCAGTTTAGCCATTTCTTAGTCCTCCACTACCAGGCCCATGGAACGTGCAGTACCTTCGATGGAGCGAGTCATCGCTTCAATGTCGGCACCAGTCATGTCGGCAGCTTTGGTCTGCGCGATTTCCTGCAGCTGAGCGCGGGAGATTTTACCCACTTTATCTTTGTTCGGCTTACCGGAACCAGACTTGATGCCTGCAGCTTTCTTCAGCAGAACAGCAGCCGGCGGAGTCTTGGTAACAAAGGTAAAGGAACGGTCAGCGTAAACGGTGATAACAACCGGGATCGGCAGACCTTTCTCCAGGGAATCAGTTTTGGCGTTGAACGCTTTGCAGAATTCCATGATGTTCACGCCCTGCTGACCCAGTGCTGGGCCGACCGGCGGGCTCGGGTTCGCCATACCAGCTGCAACCTGCAGCTTGACGTAGGCTTGGACTTTCTTAGCCATTCTTAAATCCTCAAAATGGGTATTAACGCTTCAGAGAAGCTCCCCGTGATTAAACATCGTTTTACGGGCCGGGCCCATAAAAACAAAAGGAGC
>NZ_GL882805.1:0-1403 GCF_000195655.1 Klebsiella sp. MS 92-3 | reverse complement strand
GAAATTGTATGCCAATTTCGCGCCCTATGCAACGATTAAATCGCTGCTTTTTTGATCGCCGGCTTACGCCTTCTCAACCTGGCTGAAGTCCAGTTCTACCGGGGTCGCACGACCGAAGATAGAAACGGAAACTTTCAGGCGGGACTTCTCATAGTCCACTTCTTCCACCACGCCGTTAAAGTCAGCGAACGGACCGTCGTTAACGCGAACCATTTCACCCGGTTCAAACAGCGTTTTCGGACGCGGCTTATCGCCAACCTGCTGCAGACGATTCATGATGGCGTCGACTTCTTTGTCGCTGATCGGCGCCGGACGGTCAGAGGTGCCGCCGATGAAGCCCATCACGCGCGGTACGCTGCGCACCAGGTGCCAGCTTGCGTCGTTCATGACCATCTGAACCAGGACATAGCCCGGGAAGAATTTACGTTCGCTTTTGCGACGCTGGCCGCCACGGATCTCAACCACTTCTTCGGTCGGGACCATGACTTCGCCAAATAACTCTTCCATGTTGTGTAATTTGATATGTTCACGCAGCGACGTGGCTACGCGACCTTCAAAACCGGAAAACGCCTGAACGACGTACCAGCGCTTTTTAGGAGCTTCAGACATCTCAGAACCTCAGGCCAGTGATAAAGGAGACCAGGCGAACCAGAATACCATCCAGTCCCCACAGGATCAGTGACATTACTGCAGTCACGGCAGCAACAATCAGCGTAGTATGCAGCGTTTCCTGGCGAGTCGGCCAAATCACTTTACGAACTTCGGTTCTCGCTTCGCGAGCAAAAGCAACGGTCGCCTTACCTTTCGTCGTCAACAGCGCGACGCCACCGGCAGCAGCAATAAGAATAACCACGGCCAGCGCACGCACCGCCAGCATAATGTCACGATAAAGGAAGTTGCCCACGATCGCCACGATCAGCAGCACGGCAACGATAATCCACTTCATCGCTTCCAGGCCGCGCCCGCTCCCTTGAGCTTCGGTATTCGCACTCATAAACCAACCTGTCAGAAGTATTCTACAAACAATTTCACCCCGCGGGGGCGAGGCGATCCAAACCGAAATTAAGTTTCGGATTATACACTTAACTATTCAAATTGCTTCAATGTTGACGGTGGTGTCACCCCTGCCCTGCTGTTGCAAAGAAGGAGTTGATTAGCCGTCGCCCTGAGGCTCGAATGGTTTGGTGTATAAACGCCCTCTTCAGAGCCTGTCTCAGCAATGATTATGACAAATAAAATCACTGATGAGCCAGGTTCTGGTGTGAAAGCGTGCAAAAAGGGCATCAAATGATGCCCTTTTATTGCGCATTGCGTCAAATGTTATCAGCGATTAGCCGAGAACTTTAGCAACCACGCCCGCGCCAACGGTACGACCGCCTTCACGGATTGCGAAACGCAGACCG
>NZ_GL882804.1:0-2282 GCF_000195655.1 Klebsiella sp. MS 92-3 | reverse complement strand
AAGCGGGGTTTTTTTATGATGCGCTGCGTTCGGCAGCGAGGATGCGGGCATTCTCCAGCAGGCGGATCGCCAGGGCTAGCGCGCCAGTGATCACTGCCAGCGTGACCACTCCGTTCCAGCCGGCCAGCACGTACAGCTTACTGCCCAGCACCGACCCCAGCGACATCCCGATAAACACCACGGTGAACAGCAGGGCGTTGAGGCGGCCGCGGGCCTGTGGCTCAAGGCCATATACCAGGTTCTGATGCGCCACCAGGCTTGACTGCAGGCCAAGGTCAAAGCCAATCGCCGACAGGGCAATCAGCGCCAACTGAGCGTGCACTGGCAGCAGCGGCAGCATAAACATCAGGGCAAAGGAGAGGGTGACCAGCGCCGCACCCATCTGTGTCACCTTACCGGCGCCAAATTTATCGGCCAGACCGCCGGCAAGCGGCGCGGCCAGCGCCCCGGCGGCCCCGGCGATACCGAAACCGCCCGCTACTGCGCTGCCCATGTGATAGTGTTCGGAGAGCATCACCGCCAGCGTCGACCAGAAGGCGCTAAAGGCGATGGAGAGCGCGCCCTGAGCTAGCGCGGCGCGGCGTAATGCCGGGTAACGCTGCCACAGATGCGCCATCGAGGCCATCAGCTGCGGATAGCTCAGCGTCGAGTGCACAGCGAAGCGCGGCAGGACGCGCCACATTACCAGGCCAATCAGCGCGACGCTGACCGCCGCCGCCTGATACATCACCCGCCAGCCGAATACGGCGCCCACCACGCCGCTGACCGTCCGGGAGAGCAGGATCCCCAGCAGCAGCCCGGTCATCACCGTGCCCACCATTTTTCCCTGCTTGCCCGCCGGGGCGAGGATCGCCGCCGCCGGGACGATATCCTGCGCCATGGTCGCCGCCATACCGATCAGCAGACTGACCACCAGCAGTGAGCTGAGCTGGCCGGTGAGGCTGCACAGGAGCAGCAGGAGCGCCAGCAGCGCGCTTTTCACCAGGATCAGCCGGCGGCGATCGTGGCGGTCGCCGAGCGGGAGCAGGAACAGAATGCCGAGCGCATAACCCGCCTGCGTCAGGGTAGGGACCAGACCCATACCTTCTACAGTCAGGTGGAGATTGGCGCCCATCAACGGCAGCAGCGGCTGCGCGTAGTAAATAGAGGCGACGCTAAAGCCGGCGCCGAGTGCGAGAATGAAGATAATCCAGCCTGCGTCGCGGGTGGAAAGGGAAGTCGGTGTCATGTTCAATGCCTCATAGATGCGATGGGGCTATTTTTCCCTGAAGGCGACTGGCGCGGTAGCCGGGCTGGTGGTAAAACGGTTATACGTAGCACGTATAGGCAAAAGGAAAATGAAAAGACAAGAGCGTATAGACCGCATTGAGCTGATGCGCACCTATATCCGCATCGTAGAGGCCGGATCGCTCTCCGCCGCCGCAGGGCAGATGGACACTACCCAGGCGACCGTCAGCCGCCGCCTGCAGTCCCTTGAAGGGCTGCTGGGGGTTAAGCTGATCCTGCGCACCACCCATGCGATGAAGCTCACTGACGATGGCGAACGCTGTTATCGTCACGCCCGTCAGGTGGTGGACGCCTGGCTGGCGCTGGAGGATGACCTGCGTATTGCCGACGATCGGCCGGTGGGCGTTCTGCGAGTGCGGGCGCCCCACGCGTTTGGCCAGCAGCAGCTGCTGGCACCGCTGGTGGCATTTCTACAGCGCCATCCGCAGCTGTCGGTGGAGTGGATGCTAAACGATAATACCGTCGACTTCCTCAGCGATAATATCGACTGCGCTATTCGCGTGGGGGCGGAGGTGGATCCAGCAACGGTATCCGTACTGCTGGCGGAAGTGCCGCGCTGCGTAGTGGCTTCTCCTGAGCTGCTGGCGAAGTATCCGCCGTTAACCTCGCTGGAGGCGTTATCGGGCCTGCCATGGATCGCCATTAATACCTTTTATCAGCATGAGGTACGGCTCAGGCATCAGGCAAGCGGGCAGATTGTCTCTACAGCGATTACTCCCTGTCTGAGCACTGACAGTCTTTACGTCGCGCGCAACACCGCGCTGGCGGGGCTGGGGGTGGCGATGGTGTCCAGCTGGACGGTCGTGGAGGATATTGCCGCCGGACGGCTGATTGAGCTGTTCCCGCAGTGGCGACCCGCCTCGCTGCCGGTTCATCTGGTTTATCCCTGGGCGCGCTATTACCCGACACGCCTGCGTAAGTTCCTCGACCTGATGCGGGAGATCATGCCGGATCTCGCCGGGATGCAGCGTCCGCAAAGCGCATAAAAAAACCGG
>NZ_GL882803.1:49773-56725 GCF_000195655.1 Klebsiella sp. MS 92-3 | reverse complement strand
ACTAAATCAGTAAGTTGGCAGCATCACCCGGGAAGTGAGACGTGTATTTCATAGAATATGCCCTGTTTTCTGTTGCTGTCGGGCATAACGCCTTCCCCAATTGAAAAAACAATGGGATAAAATACTTGCCTCAGCGCGTCGCCAGATTTTGGCGCAGGTCAGCGCCTTCCCGGCATTAATGGGAATAAAAAAAGCGTGAGGCATAATAAAATTAAGTGCCCTGTTTCATCATTAGAGAAAAAGCGCTGCGCGCTATTCTTTGATAGCGTAATCCAGACAGCGTGTCATTAGAGTAATGTGCCGTGTTACGGTAATAAAAATGAGATTCATTATCAAGATGATAATAATCAATATCGGAGAAAAATAAAATAAACACCAACAATCAAAAAGTTACAACAAAACAGATGGGGAGAAATAAAATAAAAACATCATCATTATTTTCTATTTATCATTAAAAACACACATTTTCGCCATATTATCTCCATAGTTAAATTAAAGATAAAAACACATTAATAGTAAGCGATAAAATGGGAGAAAACTATTTGTCGGCATTGTTATGTTTTTTACGCCCTTGTCGTTCCCAGCTAACGGCGGCCGTTCTGCTAAAATAATCACATCCCCTGCGGAGTATTCCTCCATGAACGCCTACTCGCTATCACGTCTGTTTATCGCCTGGCTCACCTGCCTCGCGACACTGTTATTCGCTCCTCTGCTGCCGGCAGTAGAGGCGGAAAAAGCGCCGCCGGCAGCAGCCGAAGACAACACGCTATCGATTCATATCGACGATATGCTACGGCCATGGAGAGGCGATCTGCCTGGCATGATCGACCGTCGTACCATTCGGGTATTAACCACCTACAGCAAGACCTTCTTTTTTATTGATAAAGGCACCCAGCGCGGGGCGACGCACGACATTTTTATCGCGCTGGAAAACGAGCTGAATAAACAGCTAGCGAAGGATAAAAAGCTCAAACAGCGCCACCTGAAGCTGCATATCGTTTTTGTGCCGGTCAGTCGGGACAATCTCTTTATCGCGCTTAATGAAGGTAAAGGCGATATTGCGGCTGCCAATCTGACTATCACGCCCTCGCGGGAAGCACAGGTCGATTTCGCCCAGCCGCTCTACAGCAACGTGAAAGAATTACTGATCTCCGGCCCGGCTTCACCGAAGGTCGACAGCCTGGAGCAACTCTCTGGTCAAACCGTCTTTGTTCGCCGCTCCTCCAGCTATTACGACAGCCTGCAAGCGCTGAACGCCCGATTTGCCGGTGAGTCGCGCCCACCGGTGATACTGGAGGCGGCGCCGGAAGCGCTGGAGGATGAAGATCTGCTGGAAATGCTCAACGCCGGGCTGATTCCGCTGATCGTCGTCGATCAGCATAAAGCGTTGTTCTGGAAACAGGTGTTTCCAAAAATTCAGGTCCATGACAATGTGGTGCTGCGCGACGGCGGCGACATTGCCTGGGCGGTACGCAAAGACAGCCCGCAGCTGCTGACGGTACTGAACAACTTCGTCAAAAAGAATCGTCAGGGCACCACGCTGGGCAATACTCTCCTGCTGCGTTACCTGAAAAATGCTAAATATGTCAAAAATGCCGCGGCGAGTAAGGAACGACGCAAATTCCTCGCGATGGTAGATGTCTTCCGCAAGTACGGCGATCGTTACGACGTCGACTGGCTGCTGATGGCGGCCCAGGGATACCAGGAGTCGCGGCTGAATCAGTCGGTACGGAGCCACGTCGGCGCCATCGGCGTTATGCAGGTGATGCCCAGCACTGGAAAAGAGCTGAAGGTGGGCGATATTAAACAGCTGGATCCCAATATCCATGCCGGCGTGAAATACATGCGCTGGATGATGGATCGGTACTATGCCGATGAGCCCATGACCCGGCTCGATAAAGCGCTGTTTACCTTTGCCTCCTATAACGCGGGTCCGGCGCGTATCGCCCGCCTGCGCACCATGACTAAACAGCGAGGATTTGACCCGAACGTCTGGTTCGGTAACGTCGAAAATATGGCGGCAGAAAAAATTGGCGCCGAGACGGTAACCTACGTCAGCAATATCTATAAGTATTACATCGCCTATCGGCTGATCGTCGATGGCATGGCCCGCAAACAGAAAGCGACGGCCGTACCGCGGCAGGAGCCGGTAGCGCAGCCAGTCAAACCGCAGCCCAGCGTGGCGACAGCCGCCACCGCTCAGGTGCCCGTCATCTGAATCGCTCGTTACCGTAGGTCAAATTCCATCCTGAAATGACGGTGCAGGAATAACAAAGAAAAAGCCCCGGCGAAACCGGGGCTTTCTGTTTTCGACTGCGCAGACAGTGCGCCTAAGGCAAGCCTTAGAACGGGATGTCGTCGTCGAAGTCCATCGGCGGTTCGTTGGAAGGCGCTGCCGGGGCCTGCTGCTGCGGACGGGACTGCGCGCCGCCGCTGAACTGGTTGCCGCCCTGCGGCTGCTGCGGCTGACCCCAACCGCCCTGCTGCTGGCCGCCGCCTGCCGGTGCGCCGCCGCCCTGACGGCCGCCCAGCATCTGCATGGTGCCGCCCACGTTCACCACCACTTCGGTGGTGTATTTGTCCTGACCGGATTGATCGGTCCACTTGCGGGTACGCAACTGGCCTTCAATGTACACCTGAGAGCCTTTACGCAGATACTCACCAGCGACTTCCGCCAGTTTGCCGAACAGCACAACGCGGTGCCACTCGGTCTGCTCTTTCATTTCGCCGGTCTGCTTGTCACGCCAGGATTCGGAAGTTGCCAGCGTGAAGTTGGCGACAGCGCCGCCACTTGGCATGTAGCGTACTTCCGGGTCCTGCCCCAGATTACCGACGAGAATCACCTTGTTTACGCCTCTGCTGGCCATGTTCGTGTCTCCTGAATACGTTTCTTAATAGTGTAAACGCGCGAGTGTACCATTTCCACGTAGCATTTTAATAGCTGCGAGGCTGATTCCAGAGATAGTACCCGGCTACGACATTGTTGCACACTCGACCCGAATTTGCATTCCGATACTGTATATTCATTCAGGTTAAATTGTGTCATAATTAGCCGTTTCTGCCGTTTGTCCTTCAAGCAAACCAGGCAATCCGTGTATCTACCTACCGGGAAAGGTGAATGGATAAGATCGAAGTTCGGGGCGCCCGCACCCATAATCTCAAAAACATCAACCTCGTTATCCCGCGCGACAAACTCATTGTCGTCACCGGGCTTTCCGGGTCTGGCAAATCTTCACTCGCTTTCGACACCCTGTATGCCGAAGGCCAGCGTCGCTACGTCGAATCGCTCTCCGCCTATGCGCGACAGTTCCTGTCGCTGATGGAGAAGCCGGACGTCGACCATATCGAAGGGCTGTCGCCGGCGATTTCCATCGAACAGAAATCAACCTCTCACAACCCCCGCTCGACGGTGGGTACTATTACCGAAATTCACGACTATCTGCGTCTGCTGTACGCCCGCGTCGGCGAACCGCGCTGTCCGGATCACGACGTGCCGCTGGCGGCGCAAACCGTCAGTCAGATGGTCGATAATGTCCTCGCCCAGCCGGAAGGCCTGCGCCTGATGCTGCTGGCGCCCATTATTAAAGAGCGCAAAGGCGAGCACACTAAAACCCTGGAAAACCTCGCCAGTCAGGGCTACATCCGCGCGCGGATCGACGGCGAGGTCTGCGATCTGTCGGATCCGCCGAAGCTGGAGCTGCAGAAGAAGCACACCATTGAGGTAGTCATCGACCGCTTCAAGGTGCGCGACGATCTGGCGCAGCGCCTGGCCGAGTCGTTTGAAACCGCGCTGGAGCTCTCCGGCGGGACCGCCATTGTGGCTAATATGGATGATGAGAAAGCGGAAGAACTGCTGTTTTCCGCCAACTTCGCCTGCCCGATCTGCGGCTACAGCATGCGCGAGCTGGAGCCGCGTCTGTTCTCCTTTAACAACCCGGCGGGCGCCTGCCCGACCTGCGACGGCCTCGGCGTGCAGCAATATTTCGATCCCGATCGCGTGGTGCAAAATCCCGAGCTGTCGCTGGCGGGCGGCGCCATCCGCGGCTGGGATCGGCGTAACTTCTACTACTTCCAGATGTTGAAGTCGCTGGCGGAGCACTATAAATTCGACGTCGAAGCGCCATGGGGCACCCTCAGCGCCAACGTGCAGAAAGTGGTGCTGTACGGTTCAGGTAAAGAAAGTATTGAATTCAAATACATGAATGACCGCGGGGATACCTCGGTGCGCCGCCATCCGTTCGAAGGCGTGCTGCATAACATGGAGCGCCGTTACAAAGAGACGGAATCCAGCGCGGTGCGCGAAGAGCTGGCGAAGTTCATCAGCAACCGTCCGTGCGCCAGCTGCGACGGCACGCGTCTGCGTCGCGAGGCGCGCCACGTGTTTGTGGAAAACACCCCGCTGCCGACCATTTCCGATATGAGCATCGGCCATGCGATGGATTTCTTCAACAATCTGAAGCTCTCCGGACAGCGGGCGAAAATCGCCGAAAAAGTGCTGAAAGAGATTGGCGATCGTCTGAAATTCCTCGTCAACGTCGGCCTCAACTACCTGACGCTCTCCCGCTCGGCGGAAACGCTCTCCGGCGGCGAAGCCCAGCGTATCCGTCTGGCAAGCCAGATTGGCGCCGGGCTGGTTGGCGTGATGTACGTGCTGGATGAACCCTCTATCGGCCTGCACCAGCGCGATAACGAACGCCTGCTCGGCACCCTGATCCACCTGCGTAATTTAGGCAACACGGTGATCGTCGTTGAGCACGACGAAGACGCCATTCGCGCCGCCGACCATGTGATCGATATCGGTCCCGGCGCTGGCGTTCACGGCGGCCAGGTAGTAGCGGAAGGGCCGTTGGAGGCCATTATGGCGGTCCCGGAATCCCTGACCGGGCAGTTCATGAGCGGTAAACGCAAAATTGAAGTGCCGAAGCAGCGCGTGCCCGCCAACCCGGAGAAAGTCCTCAAGCTGACCGGCGCGCGCGGCAACAACCTGAAGGATGTAACGCTCACCCTGCCAGTGGGCCTGTTTACCTGCATCACCGGCGTCTCCGGCTCGGGTAAATCCACGCTGATCAACGATACCCTGTTCCCGATTGCCCAGCGCCAGCTCAACGGCGCGACCATCGCCGAACCAGCGCCGTATCGCGATATCCAGGGGCTGGAACATTTCGATAAAGTGATCGATATCGACCAGAGCCCGATCGGCCGGACGCCGCGCTCCAACCCGGCAACCTATACCGGGGTGTTTACCCCGGTGCGCGAGC
The DNA here is from genome assembly GCF_000195655.1 of Klebsiella sp. MS 92-3. Classification (NCBI taxonomy): domain Bacteria; kingdom Pseudomonadati; phylum Pseudomonadota; class Gammaproteobacteria; order Enterobacterales; family Enterobacteriaceae; genus Klebsiella; species Klebsiella sp. MS 92-3. The sequence continues at coordinate 51,467 of NZ_GL882803.1, read as the reverse complement.
TGTTCGCCGGCGTACCGGAGTCTCGCTCACGCGGCTATACGCCGGGGCGCTTTAGCTTTAACGTTCGCGGTGGGCGCTGCGAAGCCTGCCAGGGTGACGGCGTCATTAAGGTTGAGATGCACTTCCTGCCGGATATCTACGTGCCGTGCGACCAGTGCAAAGGCAAACGCTATAACCGCGAAACGCTGGAGATTAAGTACAAGGGTAAGACCATCCACGAAGTGCTGGATATGACCATTGAAGAGGCGCGTGAATTCTTTGATGCCGTGCCGGCGCTGGCGCGTAAGCTGCAAACCCTGATGGACGTCGGCCTGACCTATATCCGCCTTGGCCAGTCGGCGACGACCCTGTCCGGCGGCGAGGCGCAGCGCGTGAAGCTGGCGCGCGAGTTGTCCAAGCGCGGTACCGGCCAGACGCTGTATATCCTCGATGAGCCGACCACCGGTCTGCACTTCGCCGATATCCAGCAGTTGCTGGAAGTGCTGCACCAGCTGCGCGATCAGGGCAATACCATCGTGGTGATTGAGCACAACCTCGATGTGATTAAAACTGCCGACTGGATTGTCGATCTCGGCCCGGAAGGCGGCAGCGGCGGCGGCGAAATCCTGGTCTCCGGTACGCCGGAAACCGTCGCCGAGTGCGAAGCCTCGCACACCGCGCGCTTCCTCAAGCCCATGCTGAAATAATTAGCGGGTAAGCTGCTGCCGGACCGGCTCCGGCAGCATTTTCACCGCCTGCTGATAAGACGCATCGACCAGGTAGTAGATTTGCGAATCCGGCAGCGAGCCATCCAGATAGACGGTGCTCCAGTGCGCTTTATTGAGATGCTGGCTGGGCCGGACATCGCGATGCTGCTGACGCAGCAGCTCAGCCAGCTCCGGACTCGCCTTCAGCGCGACCGCCGGCCGCTGGTCCTCAACCTCCTTCACCATGGCAAACAGCACATCTGAGACCTTAATCTGCGTGGCTTTCCAGTCGCTGTGGACGCTCTGCTCTGCTCCCGGTTTCGCCATGCAGTACTGTAATAACTCCGAAATTGTCATCTTTTATTCCCCCATGAGCGTCGCAACGATGCGCCGCGAACCGCCGTGTATCCGATGCTCCCCCAGCCAGATGCCCTGCCAGGTTCCCAGCCTGACGCGCCCGTCCTCGACCGGCAGCATTAGCGACACGCCAAGCATCGATGATTTGATGTGCGACGGCATATCGTCAGGGCCTTCATAGTCATGTTCATACGGCGCATTGTCCGGTACGGCGTTGAGAAAATACTGCTCCATGTCATAGCGGACGGTGGGATCGCAGTTTTCGTTGAGCGTCAGGGAAGCGGAAGTATGCTGGAGCAGGAGGTGCAGCAGGCCAACCTTCACCCCGGACAGCCCGCGGATCTGGCCAAGGATTTCGTCGGTGACCAGATGAAAACCGCGGGATTTTGGCCCAAGCGTCAGGGTTTGCTGATACCACATCATTGACTCCTTTTGCGAATGAATCCTTCTAAGTGTGCAGCAATACGTGAAAAGGTAAAACCTTCCACCCCTGATTTTGCATAAAAAAACGGCAGCGCCGTCGCTGCCGTTTATCGCGTTCAGGCGGTCATCAGTATTCGGAATTGACGATTACTTCCTCGCCCAGCGCGCCAGCCATCGGCAACGGCTTATAGGAGGAGTTGGCGGCCCGCAGCACGCGGATGCCACGGG
>NZ_GL882803.1:49238-49664 GCF_000195655.1 Klebsiella sp. MS 92-3 | reverse complement strand
GGGGGGGGGGGGCGGTGATATCGTTATCCGAATCGCCGTAGAAAACCTTTATCTGCTTCGCCTGCAGCCACTGGGTCTTGGTGTTTTGGCCAGGCTTATCGCCAGCGAAAATCACCGGATTCATATTGGCGGCCGGGATGAGAAAATCATCCTGCAGGGTTTTAGAAACGGTTTCGGTTTTGGTCTGGCTGCGGCCGGTGACGAACCAGATGCTGTCCCCGCGCTTCACATGCATCGCAATCAGCTGGCGCGCCACCTCTTTCGGCATGCTGAATTCATCCCAGCCGTTGTTCATTTTTTCCCAGAACTGCGGGTTTTTCAGGTAATCTTCGCTGCCGGGAGAGAAGGTTTTTTGCCCGCGCCAGAAACCCGGACTGGAGAAGAGGACGGTGTCATCGATATCAAAGCCGACGGCCATCGGCGGCC
>NZ_GL882803.1:45466-49106 GCF_000195655.1 Klebsiella sp. MS 92-3 | reverse complement strand
CGGCGGCCGCCCCAGCAGGCTGTTCTCAATTTGCGCCACCGAAACCCAGTGGATCGGCGCCTGCTCGGCCAGCTGGGCCACGTTGGTGCCGACCCACAGCGGCTGCGGCGTGGAGGCGCGCGCCACAACGGCGCTGTTCAGCGTGAACAGGAGAGAAGCCGCCGCAAGGGCGAGAGTAAGTTTGCGCATATTTATCCCTAAATCTATCAATCATTATTGTTTTCAATAATGTGCATGCTTATCAACGTCCCGACCTTACCCGCCGGCGGCATGGATGAAAAGCCTTTTTCGCGCAGATGTCATAGAAAAAGAGGATGATCACATCCGAGGGGGGGTTGCCCCTGCCCGTTGACCGGCAGAGACAACCTGCTGGAGAGCGGCTTACATTACCGCGGCAAAAGCTTTCGCTACCTGCTGAACATTACGTGAGTTTAACCCCGCCACGCACATGCGTCCGCTGGCAATCAGGTAGACGCCAAACTCGTCGCGCAGACGATCCACCTGCGCCGCGCTAAATCCGGTATAGCTGAACATCCCGCGCTGCTTGAGCAGGTAATCCACTTTGCTGCCAGGGGCAACCTGCTGCAGCGCGTCGACCAGCGCCTGGCGCATGGTCAGGATGTGCGCGCGCATGGCGTCCACTTCCGCCTGCCACGTGGCTTTCAGCCCGGCATCGTTCAGCACCGTCGCCACCACCTGCGCGCCAAAGCTCGGCGGGCTGGAGTAGTTGCGGCGCACGGTGGCCTTCAGCTGCCCCAGCACGCGGCCCGCGGTTTCGCTGTCTTCACAGACCACGGACAGACCGCCGACGCGCTCCCCGTACAGCGAGAAAATTTTGGAGAACGAGTTGCTGACCAGCATCGGCATCCCGGCGCTGGCGATGGCGCGAATGGCGTAGGCATCCTCTTCCAGCCCCCCGCCAAAGCCCTGGTAGGCGATGTCGAGGAAGGGGATCAGCTGACGCGCTTTCAATACCTCAACCACGCGGTCCCACTGGGCTGGCGTCAGGTCGGCGCCGGTCGGGTTGTGGCAGCAAGGGTGCAGCAGCACAATATCGCGGGCCGGCAGCGTTTGCAGCGTCGCCAGCAGGTCCTCAAAGCGCACGCCGTTGGTGGCTTTATCAAACCAGGGGTAAGTACTTACTTCGAAGCCAGCCCCTTCAAAAATGGCGATGTGGTTTTCCCAGGTCGGATCGCTGACCCAGACATGAGACTCAGGAAAGTAACGTTTGAGGAAGTCGGCCCCGACCTTCAGCGCGCCCGAACCGCCGACCGTCTGAATAGAGGCAATGCGATTTTGCTTAAGCGCGGTATGCTCTGCGCCAAACAGCAGCGGCGCAATCGCCTGACGGTAGCCGCTCAACCCTTCCATTGGCAGATACAGCGAGGCGCCATGCGGCTCGGCGTTCAGGCGTGCTTCCGCTTCCGCCACCGCCTGCAGCTGCGGGATAATGCCGTCATCGTTGTAGTAAAGCCCGATACTCAGGTTGACTTTGTCGCTTCGCGGGTCTTCTTTGAAGCGTTCCATCAGAGAAAGAATAGGGTCGCCGGCGTAGGCGTCAACTTTTTGAAACACGCGATGTATCTCCAGGTTTACATGGGGCAGGTTCTTACACAATAAACCGGATATGACGGCAGGTCGAGAGGATGTTGAGGGGAAAGTGACCGCGCAGCGGTATAAACCGCTTTTTTGAGCGCCGCAGGCCTGGTGCGTACCGGATCAGCCTCTGTGCTATCCGGTACGCCAGAGGCTTAGTCGAAGTATTTCATGGCGACGCGGGAGGTCAGTCGCGTAATAAGTTCGTAAGCACTCACTTTCGTTATCTCGGCGATGCGCTCTACCGGGAGCCCCTCTCCCCACAGCACTACCGCATCGCCGGCCTTATCCTGGGCCTGCGGTCCGAGGTCAACGCAGATCATATCCATCGCCACCCGGCCGACAATCGGCACTTCCCGGCCATTGACCAGCACCGGCGTGCCCGACGGCGCCGCGCGCGGATAACCGTCGCCATAGCCCATCGCCACCACGCCGAGACGGGTATCGCGTTCGCTGATCCAGGTGCCGCCGTACCCGACGGGCTCCCCTGCTTTATGCTCGCGCACCGCAATCAGGCTGGACGTCAGGGTCATCACCGGCTGGCAGCCGAAATCTTTCCCGGTGGAGCGATCGTCCAGCGGCGACACGCCATACAGGATAATTCCGGGGCGCACCCAGTCGTAATGCGATTGCGGCCACAGCAGAATGCCGCCCGAGGCGGCGATAGAGCGCAGCCCCGGTTTGCCTTCGGTAAAGGTGGTGAAGATATCCAGCTGGCGTTCGGTGGCGCCGCAGGTCGGCTCATCGGCGCGCGCGAAGTGGCTCACCACGTTCACCGGCTGGCGGACGTTTTTACACTGGCTCAGACGCTGATAAAACGCCTCGGCTTCCTCCGGGCGCACCCCTAAGCGATGCATGCCGGTATCCAGCTTCATCCACACGGTCACCGGCTCGGGGAGATCGGCTTGCTCCAGCGCCGCCAGCTGTTCGGGGCTATGCACCGCCGTATGCAGGCGCTGGGCGGCGATCACCGCCAGGTCTTCCGCAGCAAAAAAGCCTTCCAGCAGGAGGATCGGCTGGGCGATGCCCCCCGCTCGCAGGCGCAGCGCCTCTTCCAGGCGGGCTACGCCAAAGGCGTCGGCGTCGGTCAGCGTTCGCGCGGTCTCGAGAAGACCGTGTCCGTAGGCGTTCGCTTTCACTACCGCAACCAGTTTGCTGGCGGGCGCCAGTTCACGCAGACGTTGCAGGTTGTGTCGCAGAGCGCGGCGGTTGATAACTACAGTTGCCGCTTGCATTTGAATTCCTTAATAAAAGAAGGCGGAAGGATTACTCATCATCATACTGAGGACCGGCATAATTATCGAAACGCGACCACTGGCCGTTAAAGGTCAGTCGCACGGTGCCGATCGGACCGTTACGTTGTTTACCAATGATAATTTCCGCGATGCCTTTAAGATCGCTGTTCTCGTGATAGACCTCATCACGGTAAATGAACATGATTAAGTCGGCATCCTGTTCGATAGAGCCGGACTCACGCAGGTCGGAGTTGACCGGGCGCTTATCGGCGCGCTGCTCCAGCGAGCGGTTAAGCTGCGACAGCGCCACCACCGGCACCTGCAGCTCTTTCGCCAGCGCCTTCAGCGAGCGGGAGATTTCGGCAATCTCAAGGGTACGGTTGTCGGAGAGCGACGGCACGCGCATCAGCTGCAGGTAGTCGATCATAATCAGTCCGATGCCGCCGTGCTCGCGGGCGATACGCCGCGCGCGGGAGCGCACCTCCGTCGGCGTCAGGCCGGAGGAGTCATCGATATAGATATTGCGCTTTTCCAGCAGGATGCCCATGGTGCCGGAGATCCGCGCCCAGTCTTCGTCGTCCAGTTGACCGGTACGAATGCGGGTCTGATCGACGCGCGACAGCGAGGCCAGAGAACGCATCATGATCTGTTCCGAGGGCATCTCGAGACTGAAGATTAATACCGGTTTGTCCTGCAGCATCGCCGCGTTTTCCACGAGGTTCATCGCGAAGGTCGTTTTACCCATCGATGGACGGGCGGCGACGATAATCAGATCCGACGGCTGCAGGCCGGCGGGGTTTTTTTTTTGG
>NZ_GL882803.1:43485-45376 GCF_000195655.1 Klebsiella sp. MS 92-3 | reverse complement strand
GGCGGGGGGTCTTTTTGTTGAGGTCGTCGTAGCCGGTATTGACCCCGGTGACGCCGTCATGGGGCTGCTGGAACAGCTGTTCGATACGGGCGACAGTGGCATCGAGGACATCGGCGATGTTCTTCGGCCCTTCGTCTTTGTTGGCCCGGCTTTCGGCGATTTTGAAAACCCGGGATTCGGCGAGGTCGAGCAGATCTTCGCTGGTTCGCCCCTGCGGGTCGAAGCCGGCTTCGGCGATCTCGTTGGCCACCGAAATCATTTCGCGCACCACCGCGCGTTCGCGCACGATGTCGGCATAGGCGCTGATGTTAGCCGCGCTGGGCGTGTTTTTGGACAGTTCGGCCAGATAGGCGAAGCCGCCCACGCTGTCCAGCTGCCCCTGACGCTCCAGCGACTCGGCGAGCGTAATCAGGTCAATCGGGCTGCCGGACTCCTGCAGGCGCGCCATCTCGGTAAAAATATGACGGTGCGGACGGGTATAAAAGTCGTCGGCAACGACGCGTTCGGCGACGTCGTCCCAGCGCTCGTTATCCAGCATTAAACCGCCCAACACCGACTGCTCCGCTTCAATCGAGTGCGGCGGGACTTTCAGCCCGGCGAGCTGCGGATCGCGTTCGCGGGTTTCTGTCTGTGGTTTGTTGAAGGGTTTATTTCCTGCCATAGCCTAACATTTCACCGATCCGGAAAAGAGCGTGACAGTATAGCGAGAAAGCCATTGCCGCTAAAGAACCCATTAAGCGTGGCAGGCCTGAGGCGGGTAAGAAAATCCGTCGCCGCCGGCGCAGGCTGTTAAGCTTACTGAATAATCTCGGAACAACACAGGAGCGAACATGGCAACACGCATCGAATTTTCGAAACACGGGGGACCGGAGGTGCTTCAGGCGGTTGAGTTCACGCCACGCGATCCCGCAGAACATGAGATTCAGGTCGAAAACAAAGCCATCGGCATCAACTATATCGACACCTATGTTCGCAGCGGCCTCTATCCGCCGCCGTCGCTGCCGAGCGGCCTGGGCACCGAGGCGGCCGGCATCGTCAGTAAAGTTGGCCATGGGGTCACGCATATTAAGGTAGGCGATCGGGTGGTGTACGCCCAGTCGGCGCTCGGCGCCTACAGCACGGTACACAATGTGCTGGCCGACAAAGCGGCGGTCCTGCCGGACGCTATCTCCTTCGAACAGGCCGCCGCGTCGTTCCTCAAAGGATTAACGGTCTGGTATCTGCTGCGCAAAACCTATGAAATTAAGCCTGATGAGATGTTCCTGTTTCACGCGGCCGCTGGCGGCGTGGGGCTGATAGCCTGTCAGTGGGCGAAAGCGCTGGGGGCGAAACTTATCGGTACCGTCGGCAGCGCGCAGAAAGCGCAGCGCGCCAAAGAGGCGGGCGCCTGGCAGGTGATTAACTATCGCGAGGAGTCTATCGTGGAGCGGCTCAAGGCGCTCACCGACGGTAAGAAAGTGGCCGTCGTCTACGACTCGGTGGGGAAAGATACCTGGGAGGCCTCTTTGGACTGTCTGCAGCGCCGCGGCCTGATGGTCAGCTTTGGTAACTCCTCCGGTCCGGTGACCGGCGTTAATCTGGGGATCCTGAATCAAAAAGGCTCCCTGTACGTCACTCGCCCATCGCTGCAGGGCTATATCACCAACCGGGAAGAACTGGAGGAAGCCTGCAGTGAATTGTTTTCGCTGATCGCCAGCGGGGTGATTAAAGTGGACGTGGCTGAAAGTCAGATCTATCCGCTGAGCGAAGCGCGGCGGGCGCATGAAGTTCTGGAGAGCCGGGTGACGCAGGGTTCGAGTTTGCTGCTGCCATAAGTTGGCAGAAGGGGCAAAAGTTTAGGGGGGCGCCCCCCCCGGCGCCGCCCCTTTTTTTTTTTTTTTTTTTTTTTTTT
>NZ_GL882803.1:34879-43397 GCF_000195655.1 Klebsiella sp. MS 92-3 | reverse complement strand
TTCCACCTGGGAAGCCCTTACTTTTTTTTAGTTCGGCTGTATGTAGGGTACAGCGCGATGAATTCGTTAACGCGCTAATAGTGACAGATTTGCGCAGCAATGCCTACGCGGTTGTCTGCAAAATTGTTCAGGTTGTGACGCACCCCTCAATACCTTAGTAACGCCAACGGTTATTGTCGCGAAAAGCGTTTCCGTTCGGGGATTTCAGCGCCCGAATAACCCACACCGCCGCCACCGCCAGCAGCAGCCACGGCAGTAATTTGATCATCAAGGCGAACAACCCGCCGACGAACATCAGCGCCGTCGCCACCACGATTGCCGCGATAATCCCCAGCAGCGATACGCCGGTGACCAGCAGCATGACAAAAAATCCAATGACAAATAGCAGTTCCAGCATGGTTCTCTCCCCAAAGAATGAATACTTCACTCTGCAGGTATTACAAAAAGCATGCCAACCATAAGCTTTTGACTTTAAAACAAAACGCCCCGCGTCAGTGCGCGAGGCGTGGTCAATTTCACCAGGTTTTGGTCAGAAATTAACGTTTATCGGCCACCAGCTTCAGGGCATGCTCCAGCACCGCAATATCGGCGCCGGCTTTATGCGCATTTTCGCTCAGGTAGCGACGCCACTGGCGAGCGCCGGGGATCCCCTGAAACAGCCCCAGCATATGGCGGGTAATATGGCCCAGATAGGTGCCCTTGCTGAGCTCGCGCTCAATATAGGGGTACATGGCTCGCACCACCGCTACCGGATCGGCATCCGCGCCGGCGACGCCGAAAATTTCGCGGTCGACCGAGGCCAGAATGCCCGGGTTCTGATAGGCCTCACGCCCGACCATCACCCCATCCATATGCTCAAGCTGTACTCTGGCTTCGTCCAGCGATTTGATGCCGCCGTTGATCGCCATCGTAAGGTGGGGGAAATCGCGCTTCAGCTGCCAGACGCGGGGGTAATCCAGCGGCGGGATCTCGCGGTTCTCTTTTGGACTCAGGCCGGAGAGCCAGGCTTTGCGGGCGTGAATAATAAACATCTCACACTCGCCCTTGCCGGAGACTGTCTCAATGAAATCGCACAGAAACTCATAGCTATCCTGGTCGTCAATGCCGATACGGGTTTTCACCGTGACCGGAATCGACACCACATCGCGCATCGCCTTGATGCAGTCGGCCACCAGTGGCGCATTGCCCATCAGGCAAGCGCCAAACATCCCGTTCTGCACGCGGTCGGAGGGGCAGCCGACGTTGAGGTTGATCTCATCATAGCCGCGCGCCTCGGCCAGCTTCGCGCACTGCGCCAGGGCCTGGGGATCGCTGCCGCCGAGCTGCAGAGCAACCGGGTGCTCTTCTTCGCTATAGGCCAGATAGTCCCCTTTGCCGTGAATAATCGCCCCGGTGGTCACCATTTCGGTATACAGCAGCGTATGCCGCGACAGCAGCCGCAGGAAGTAGCGGCAGTGTCGGTCGGTCCAGTCGAGCATCGGCGCGATGGAGAAGCGGTGAGCAGGGAAAACAGGTGACGTTGATTCAGGCATCATGGCGAATAAATAAGCATCCGGGTAAAAAGGGGCGCTACTATAGCATAAAGATACACCACAGGCGCATAGTGCGCCGCGCTTCGCCCCTCACCTGAAATGATTACTTTTTCCGCGGCTTACCGTCGTGTGGACCGAAGAACTGCGGCGGATGGTCAACCCAACGATCCTGGCGCGTCGCGGCATAGCCGGGATTGAGCGGGTAATAAATGCGGTTGTACTTCTTGTTGGCCTCGCCCACCACCAGCAGACGAACTTCCTGCTCGGTGTTATTGAGAAAGGTGTGGCAGATGCCGGTACCAGCGGGAAAACCCACGCTGTCGCCGGGCTCCAGCTTCCAGAGATAGCCGTTTATCCACACTTCCGGATAGCCCTCCAGCACGTAGATGAACTCTTCCTCATCGCTCTCCGCGTGTGGATAAGAGGTGCGCCGCCCGGGCGGCAGCCGCTCGTGGTGGATCCCCAGCCGGTTGAGACGTAAACCTCGCCCCAGCGGCGCGCCGATTGAAAAACGCTCCGGGCTGTCGGGATAAGTAGCATCGTCGGGCCCTTCCAGTTCGCGCCAGTGGCGAATGCAATCAGGTCGTTTCATCGTTTTCTCCCGAAAATGAGACACTTCAGATATAGCATACCCAGGGTCGGGCGTGTTGTGATTAAATCGGACATGGTGGTTTTAGCGAGCGGCTAAGGCGTAGTCTGCTCGAGAATAAGCGGCCAGCGCTCGGGACGGGCGCCGGTGCCGACAACCTGAAGTATGACCCGTATCACCTGCCGGCTCTCGGTGTTTTCTGAGGAACGTGATAAAGTAACAGATTCAAATTCACGCAACCCGAGGATGCTCATGGATAAGACCCCTTCGCAAGAGATGTTAGCGCATGCTGAAAAGCTTTGCGCACAGCGCGGCGTACGCCTGACTCCACAGCGTCTGGAAGTGTTGCGCCTGATGAGCCTGCAGCAAGGGGCAATCAGCGCCTACGATCTGCTGGACTTGCTACGTGAGAAAGAGCCGCAGGCGAAGCCGCCGACGGTTTACCGTGCGCTGGAGTTTTTACTCGAGCAGGGTTTTGTCCATAAGGTAGAGTCAACCAATAGCTATGTGCTGTGCCATCTGTTCGACCAGCCGACCCATAGCTCGGCCATGTTTATCTGCGACCGCTGCGGCGTGGTAAAAGAAGAAGCGGCGGAAGGGGTGGAAGATATCATGCATACGCTGGCGGCCCGCATGGGGTTTGCCCTGCGCCACAATGTGATAGAAGCTCACGGGCTTTGCGCGGGCTGCGTGGAAGTCGAAGCCTGCAGCACCCCGGGACATTGCCAGCACGATCATACTATTCAGCTCAAAAAGAAAGCCCGCTGAGCGGCTGCCGCAGCGGGAAAAAGGGTTAACGGCGCGTCCCTGCGCCATTCAGACAGGCACTAACACAAATGCTTCATTCTTCGGATCAAGGAACGCTACCAGCGATAGTCGTTCTTATGCTCCCAGTCTGAGACTTCTTTCTCAGCCTGATCTTTCTCATAACCGTAACGCTCCTGAATTTTGCCGACCAGCTGGTCGCGCTTCCCTTCGATTACGGTCATATCATCATCGGTAAGTTTGCCCCACTGTTCCTTGGCTTTACCTTTAAACTGTTTCCAGTTACCGCCGATTTCGTCTTTATTCATAATAACGTCCTCATCATTCGGTGGGTTTACAGCCCGTTTTGTGCCGGACATGGTATTAACTATAGATGAGAATGCTGGCGTCGATTCGTTATTCGGAATTTTTAACCATCGCACCGCGGGATAACGCGAAGAGGATGTTCCCGGCCTGCGCCACGCTGAGCCGGGCTATTGAATCGCCCTGTAAACGTAGCGCGACCGGGGAAGGTCACGGCTAGCGGCAATGACGGGAGATGACTAACTAAACCATGTGCCGCGTCGCCAGTGACGACGCCAGATCAGCGCCAGCGACAGGCCGCGCAGGGCGAGGAACACCGCCAGCGCCAGCCACAGACCATGGTTGCCAAGCACCGGTAGCGTAAGCAGCGTCACAGCAAACCCCGCCGCGGCGACCGCCATACTGTTCCTCATCTCAGCGCCGCGCGTCGCGCCGATAAACATGCCGTCCAGCAGATAGCACCAGACGCCGACCACCGGCAGGATCGTCTGCCAGATCAGATAGCGATCGGCCAGCTGCTGCAGGGAAGGCAGTGAGGTTAACAACGCGATAATGTACTGCCCCGCCAGGCTGTAAATCAGGGCAAACGCCAGCGCCACCATGCCGGACTGCCGGCAGGCCGCCCGCCACACCTCCAGCAACTGGCTACCGTCGCGCGCGCCGTAAGCCTGGCCGGAGTGAGCCTCCACGGCATAGGCAAAGCCATCCAGCGCGTAGGCGGTAAAGGTCAGCATGGTCATCAGTACGGCGTTAACCGCCACGATGTCGCTGCCCAGACGGGCGCCGAATACGGTCAGCGCGCCAAAGCACAGCTGCAGCAGCAGAGAGCGCAGCATGATGTCCCGATTCAACGCCAATAAACGGCGCAGATCCCCGCGCCAGGCGTTTTTCAGCATCGCCAGCGACACGCCGCGCAGCGTCAGCACCCGCTTCGCCATCAGCAGGCCAATAATGAGGGTGGCGTACTCCGCGGTGACCGTGGCCAGCGCCGCTCCCTGGACGTTCATCCGCAGGCCCATCACCAGCCACAGATCGAGCACAATATTCAACAGATTACCCACCACCAGCAGAATAACCGGCGCCCGGGCGTACTGGACGCCCAGCAGCCAGCCGAGCAGCACCAGGTTGGCCAGCGAGGCGGGGGCGCTGAGCCAGCGAATTTCGAGAAACCGTCTCGCCTGCTCAAGCACCGCCTCGCTGCCGCCGACAATATGCAGAGCGAGGTCAATTAGCGGCAGGCGAAGCAGGATAATCAGCACCCCGGCGCCCAGCGCCAGGGCCAGCGGCTGCACCAGCGCCCGCGCCAGGCGCTGCGGATCTTTGGCGCCCCAGGCCTGAGCGGTGAGCCCGGTGGTGCTCATGCGCAGGAACAGCAGCAGCATGAAGAGGAAACTGGTGGCCGTCGCCCCGACCGCTACGCCGCCGAGGTATACCGGGCTGTCCAGGTGGCCGATCACCGCCGTATCCACCAGCCCCAGCAGCGGGACGGTGATGTTGGAGAAAATCATAGGGAGGGCAAGACGCCACAGCGCTTTATCGGCAGCGTTGAGCAGCATGTTTGAGGACCTGATTGAGGAAAAACGTCGCAGCGTCACGCAACAGATGACGCTGCGCAGAGGCAGGCGCTACAGCCATTCTCCATTACGGATCACGCCAACGGCCAGACCCTCAATGGTAAAACTCTGCTGGCGCAGATCGACGACGATCGGGGAAAACTCGCTGTTTTCCGGCAACAGTTCAACGACATTGCCCTGCTTTTTCAGGCGCTTCACCGTCACTTCTTCATCGATACGCGCGACAACCACCTGGCCGTTACGCACATCCTGGGTTTTGTGGACCGCCAGCAAATCGCCATCCAGAATACCGATGTCTTTCATCGACATCCCACTGACGCGCAGCAGGAAATCGGCGTTGGGCTTAAACATCGACGGGTCGACCTGATAGTGGCCTTCAATATGCTGCTGCGCCAGCAGCGGCTCACCGGCGGCGACGCGGCCGATCAGCGGCAGGCCTTGCTCTTCTTCCGTCAGCAGGCGAATACCGCGAGAAGCGCCGGAGACGATCTCGATCGCGCCTTTACGCGCCAGCGCTTTCAGGTGTTCTTCCGCCGCGTTTGGGGAACGGAACCCCAAGCGCTGAGCAATTTCCGCACGCGTCGGCGGCATGCCCGTCTGGCTGATATGATCCCTAATGAGATCAAACACCTCTTGCTGCCTGGTCGTTAACGCTTTCATTCCGCCCCCTGGGTGTATATACAGTTATGCTGTGAGTATATACAGCTAACGGTGATTTTGGAACCACATGGCACACAAAAATCGGCGGATTGTTCATATTTTGCGAGGGTTAGCGAAGAACGTTAGTGATAATGGCTCCACAGCAGCGTTCCCCAGGTGATCAGCGCGATGATAATCGCCAGCAGAACCGCCGCCGACCCCATATCTTTGGCGCGCCCTGAAAGCTCGTGAAAATCCGAGCCGATACGGTCCACAACCGCTTCAATCGCGCTGTTGAGAATTTCGACTATCATCACTAGCAGGACCGAGCCAATCAGCAATACGCGGGTGATGGCGTCGACGTCCAGCCAGCAGGCTACCGCGACGGCCACGATAGCGGCGACGCCTTCCTGACGAAACGCAGCCTCGTTGATCCACGCCGCGCGAAATCCTTTCCAGGAGTAACCTGCCGCCTTAATGATCCGGGTTAACCCGGTGGTATTATTGGCCATCACAAAACCTTTTTACGTAAATGACGTCGATGAGTGTGCGCGTTTGCCGCGTGGTAACGGAAATTTTGCCCACTTTCTGTTATTCTTGCCGCGCATTTGCATGATTAACCAGAGGCTTCACATCGTTTATGTCCGGCTGGCAACGAATTTACTATAAATTACTGAATTTACCATTACAGGTGCTGGTAAAAAGCAAGTCTATTCCGGCAGAGCCTGCCCAGGAATTAGGACTCGATACCTCGCGTCCGGTCATGTACGTCCTGCCCTATAATTCGAAGGCGGACCTGCTGACGCTGCGCGCCCAATGCCTGGCGCATGATTTACCTGACCCGCTTGAACCGCTGGAAATCGACGGCGCCCTGCTGCCGCGTTACGTATTCATCCACGGTGGGCCGCGCGTATTTACTTATTACACGCCAAAAGAAGAGTCCATCAAGCTGTTCCACGATTACCTCGATCTGCACCGCAACCATCCGGACCTCGATGTGCAAATGGTGCCGGTTTCGGTCATGTTCGGCCGTTCGCCGGGTCGCGAGAAAGGAGAAGTCAATCCGCCGCTGCGGATGCTGAACGGTATTCAGAAATTTTTCGCCGTCTCCTGGCTCGGCCGCGACAGCTTCGTGCGCTTCTCGCCGTCCGTTTCGCTGCGCCGCATGGCGGATGAGCACGGTACCGATAAGATCATCGCCCAGAAGCTGGCTCGCGTCGCTCGCATGCATTTTGCCCGCCAGCGGCTGGCCGCCGTCGGCCCGCGTTTGCCGGCCCGCCAGGATCTGTTTAATAAACTGCTGGCCTCGAAAGCGATTGCCCGCGCGGTGGAAGACGAAGCGCGCAGCAAGAAAATTTCGCACGAGAAGGCACAGCAGAACGCTATCGCGCTGATGGAAGAGATTGCGGCGAACTTCTCATACGAGATGATCCGCCTGACCGACCGCATTCTCGGCTTCACCTGGAACCGCCTGTACCAGGGCATCAACGTGCATAACGCCGAGCGCGTACGCCAGCTGGCGCACGACGGCCATGAAATTGTCTATGTCCCCTGCCACCGCAGCCACATGGACTATCTGCTGCTCTCCTACGTCCTGTACCATCAGGGGCTGGTCCCTCCGCATATCGCGGCGGGCATCAACCTCAACTTCTGGCCGGCCGGACCGATCTTCCGCCGCCTCGGCGCTTTCTTTATTCGCCGCACCTTTAAGGGCAACAAGCTCTATTCCACCGTGTTCCGCGAATACCTTGGCGAACTGTTCAGCCGCGGCTATTCCGTGGAGTATTTCGTCGAAGGCGGCCGCTCCCGTACCGGCCGCCTGCTCGATCCGAAGACCGGTACGCTGTCGATGACCATCCAGGCGATGCTGCGCGGCGGAACCCGACCGATCACCCTGGTGCCGATTTACATCGGCTATGAGCACGTGATGGAGGTAGGAACCTACGCCAAAGAGCTGCGCGGCGCCACTAAAGAGAAAGAGAGTCTGCCGCAGATGGTGCGCGGTTTAAGCAAGCTGCGCAACCTGGGCCAGGGTTACGTTAACTTCGGCGAACCGCTGCCGCTGATGACCTATCTTAACCAGCATGTGCCGGATTGGCGGGAAGCGATCGACCCGATCGAAGCGGTTCGCCCCTCCTGGCTGACGCCGACGGTGAATAGCATCGCCGCTGACCTGATGGTGCGCATCAATAACGCCGGCGCGGCCAACGCCATGAACCTGTGCTGTACGGCGCTACTGGCCTCCCGCCAGCGTTCGCTGACCCGTGAGCAGCTCACCCAGCAGTTAGAGTGCTACCTCGCGCTGCTGCGCAATGTGCCCTATTCTCCGGATGCGACCGCCCCATCCGCTTCGGCCAGCGAGCTCATCGATCATGCACTGCAGATGAACAAGTTCGAAGTGGAGAAGGACACCATTGGCGACATCATCATCCTGCCGCGCGAGCAGGCGGTGCTGATGACCTACTATCGCAACAATATCGCCCATATGCTGGTGATGCCGTCGCTGTTAGCCGCTCTGGTGACTCAGCATCGTCATCTCAGCCGCGCCGAAGTGCTGCGTCATGTGGAAACACTCTATCCGTTCCTCAAGGCCGAGCTGTTCCTGCGCTGGGAAAAAGCGGAGCTGGCCGGAGTGGTGGATGCGCTGATTGCCGAGATGCTGCGTCAGGAGCTGATCGTCGTCGATGGCGATGTCATGAGCCTCAACCCGTCGCACTCTCGCTCCCTGCAGCTGCTGGCCGCTGGCGCCCGCGAGACGCTGCAGCGCTATGCCATCACCTTCTGGCTGCTGAGCGCTAACCCGGCGATCAACCGCAGCTCGCTGGAAAAAGAGAGTCGCACCGTGGCCCAGCGTCTGTCGGTGCTACACGGCATCAATGCGCCGGAGTTCTTCGACAAAGCGGTGTTCAGCACCCTGGTGTTGACCCTGCGCGATGAAGGCTATATCAGCGACACCGGCGACGCCGAGCCGGAAGAGACCCTGAAGGTTTATCGGATGCTGGCGGATTTGATTACGTCGGATGTCCGACTGACCATTGAGAGCGTCACGCAGGACGACGCGTAACGCGGCGTTTTCTTTCGCCCCCCCCCCCCCGGGGGGGGGGCGGCGGGGGGGC
>NZ_GL882803.1:33274-34869 GCF_000195655.1 Klebsiella sp. MS 92-3 | reverse complement strand
CGCGACTGATGCGCCAGCACCACCGGCGCCCCGCCGCGACCAGCGCCCCCCGCCAGGGGGGGGGGGGGGGGGGCGGCGGACAGGAGGTTACAGATAGCTCATCGCCAGGCCGAGGAACAGCACCAGCCCGACGTAGTTATTGTTCATAAACGCTTTGAAGCAGTTATCGCGGTCGCGATTGAAGATAAGCTTCTGCTGCCAGCCAAACAGACCCGCCGCCACGAACAGCGACCAGTAATATTCCCAGCCCAGCCCATTCAGCCAACCCACCGCGCCCATCAGCGCCAGTACGGCCACCTGCAGGATACCGATAATCAGACGATCGTTTTCGCCAAACAGGATCGCCGTCGACTTGATACCGATCTTAACGTCGTCATCGCGATCCACCATCGCATACTGGGTATCGTAGGCCACCGCCCACAGAATATTGGCGAGGAACATCAGCCAGCAGCTCAGCGGCAGCGATTCGCTGACGGCCGAGAAGGCCATCGGGATCGACCAGCCAAAGGCCGCGCCCAGCACCACCTGCGGCAGATGAGTGTAGCGCTTCATAAACGGATAGACCCACGCCAGCGCCAGCGCCGCCACCGACAGCAGAATGGTCATGGTGTTGAGGGTGAGCACCAACAGGAAAGAGAGCAGCACCAGCACGATAAACAGCGTTCGCGCCTCTTTCTCGGTAACATCGCCGCTCGGCAGCGGACGGCGGGCGGTACGCTTTACGTGACCATCAAATTTTCGGTCGGCATAGTCATTCACCACGCAGCCGGCGGCGCGCATCAGCCAGACGCCGGCGACGAATACCGCCAGGATCCACAGCGGCGGGACGCCCGGCGAGGCCACCCATAGCGCCCACAGCGTCGGCCACAGCAGCAGCAAAGCGCCGATCGGTTTGTCAGTGCGCATCAGGCGATGAAACGCCAACAGCTTATTCTGCGACAGACTCCACTCCATTTTTTCTTCCTCTTAGTACAACGGCGACGCAGGCAAAAAAAGCTCGGTCAGCAGCAGGGGTTTGCCGCTCAGCCGCAGGCGGGAACGACGCCCCCACAGCGCTGCATCGCGACCAATTTCAATAAAATCGCGGGTTAATGTCGACGACGTAAACAGGTATCGGCCCAGCGGAGTTTGCCCGAGCTGCTGTAGCGCCAGCTCCGGACCACACAGCGTCGACTCCGGCGCCACCGTGCGCCCGGCCAGCCAGGGCTCGCCATCGGCATTGAGTATAATCTCCCGCAGCCAGTAGCGCGGCTCGTCGGGCAGCAGCGCCGCTTCGTCAGTCAGCGCGTCACGGCCGATATACCCTTCGTTAACCAGGGTCACGGTGACCTGCTTTCCTTGTTGTTCAAAGCGCTGGGTCATTGAGTCCTCCAGCAGCAGCCAGTCACTTAGCGGCGGCGGCAGGGATGGCATAACGGCAAAATAGCGCAGCGCACGCAGTCGCGTAAGCGCAGGATGGGACATGCCTGATTCTCCGGTACATAACGTGAAAGCATTGTATCGCAGAATAGGCGGTTGGTGGCGGGCAAACGTCAATATACGATCATTCACGCAACAGCCATGCAACAGGCTGCCGCGCGTGCAAAAAAAAGGGG
>NZ_GL882803.1:15286-33127 GCF_000195655.1 Klebsiella sp. MS 92-3 | reverse complement strand
GCCCCCCCTAAAGGCTGTGCCTAAACATCAGCATTGTGGGGAGACGATTACCCCTTGCCTTTTACACTGCTGATAAAGGTGGAACGAGCGGATTTCGAGCCGAGGCGCTCAGCTTCGTTCATCAATTTCAGGGCTTTGTCGATGTCACCTTGTTTCACCGCCTGCTTAATACCATTGTTGAAGTAGGTTTCGGTATCGCTGAGCATCGGTTCGCTTTTGGCGGCCGGCGCCGCGGCGGCGGCTGGCGCGGCTACCGGCGCCGCGGTGTTGCCGACGGTTACCGGACCCGGGCCGGAGGAGCCGAACAGCGGCCCTACCAGCACGCTGGAAGTGCTATTAGTTTTCACTTTCAGCTTCAGCACGCCATCGGTGGTATGTTTAGCGATCGGATCCGGGATATCCGGGGCCGCATTGCCGGCGCCTTTGGCATAGGCTTTCGCCGGATCCAGCAGGGTCGTGGTCTGCTGGAGATCTTTTTCAGTGGTAAACACCAGCACATAGAGCTTTTGCTGGCCCAGCGCCGGGGTCAGGCGCATCACGCCGCCCAGGCGGTCAGCGGTCATCACGCCCGGCTGCTGATAGGTAAAGTAATTGCTGGGGAAGAACGCCGCGGGCGTCATGTTCTGGTCGAGAATCAGCACGTTCGGCGCAAAAATCTGCTTATGTTTGTTCAGTTCGCTGTCGAGCGTCAGGGTCAGCTCACCGATATTGGCCGGCACGCTCCAGGCGGCGACCGGTCCGACGATCCCCGGGACATCCAGGCGTTGACCGCCGGTGGTTAAATCAACGCTCTGCGTCTTTGATTGATCGGCAGGCGTCCAGATCAGCTGCTGCAGCGCGCTGGCTGGAATAGCCGGCGCGGCGCTGGTGTTCTGCGGTACAAAGTTAACATCGGCAAGGCTCATCCCCGGCACGCATGCCAACATCCCTGCGGATAAACACAGAGCGACGAGAGTTTTCTTCATTTTCATTCTTCTCACCTTGGATAGCATCGGTTTAGCGGTAGCCAGGCAATAGCGCGCTAACCCTGAATAATCAGGAGGGGCTGACGCCCCTCCCAGGTTACACCCGTCCTGCGGACGGTATTACCACCACACTTCCATCTGGGCACCGAAGGTAACTTCGCTGTCGTCACCGCGGCTGGAGGTGAAAGCGCCGCTTCCGCTGCTGTCTTTCGTCTGCAGACCGGAGGTGTTGCTGTAGCCCCAGTTTTCATCCCACTTCGCGTAGGTTGCGAAGATACGGATAGCCGGACGAGACCAGACGCTGTTGCCTGCCTGCCACTGTTGAGCCAGAGTAATTTTGTACTGGTTGTTGTTTTCGCTGGTACGCTGGGATTTCACGTTGTCGTAACCGATTTCCAGCTGGGTGCTCATGATCGGCGTCCATTTGTACATCGGACGGACACCCACGGTGTACCAGGTAGAACCGTTCTTGCTGTCCAGATCCACGTCCTGGTACATTGCCACGTACATCAGGCCCCAGTCATCGTTGAAGTCCATCGCGCCGTGATCCAGAACGCGGATCATGCTGCCGTTGTTATCGATGCTGGTCCCCTGAGAGTGGCCGCTGTTCCAGGAGGTCATTGCGTCAGTGGCGTACTGAACCACAAACTTGTTGAAGCCGCCCCAGATAGACTGAGTATGTTCACCGGTCCACATCCAGCCGTCTTTCGACGCGCCGTCTTCCAGGCGATAGTCATCCTGCGGGTTAGCACGGCCGTAATCGACCCCTAACTCCAGCACGCCGCCCGGGTTGGTTTCCAGACCCGCCAGACGGATATCAAAGACGTCGTTGGCAGTTTTCGCAGCATATTTTTTGGTGTCATCGCTGGAGAAAGTATAAGAGCCGCCGCTTTCTGAGTTACGGGTAGCGGCCAGAGAGAGCTTACCGAAGCCAAGGTCAACGTTTTCCAGACCTGCACCCGGGCCGGAGATATCCCAGTAGTAGAAGTCGATCATGTGAACGTCATGACGCTGATAGAAGCGTTTACCCGCCCACAGCGTGGAGCCCGGCAGCCAGTCGATCAGGTTTTTACCCTGGATGTTGGCTTCACGGAACGCCGGAGAGGTGCTTTCCCAGTCATCTTCCTGATTCACGGAATAGGCAACGTTAGTATCGAAATAAAAACTCTTATCCCCTTCCTTCCACAGCTCCTGGCCCAGCTTCAGTTCCGCATAGGTTTCACATTCGTTACCAAGACGGTATTTACTTTGAGCGCCGGTCGCTTTGAAGCACTGTTGCTCGCCGCCGCTGCCGGTCCAGCCAATGCCGGAACGCGCGTAGCCATGGAAATCGACAGCCAGCGCCTGAGCAGACATCACGCCTGCTGCGACGGCGACCGCCAGAGGAAGTTTGCGCAGAGTAATCATCATTCTATCTCCTGAGATCATTGCTTTTCTTTGCACGCTTCGCCGGTATATCGCCAGCCGGGTTCGCGCTTTTTTAATGGGAAGCCTTACACGCCCGGCTCTTTATGCAGCCGACGACAAGCGGTGCCATCCTCACGGAATAAATGGCAACGTTCTGGCGGCAAACCGATAGCGAATGTGGCTCCCTCTTCTACCAACACCACGTCGTTCTGGCGGTAAACCAGGTTCTGACGGATGGCGGGGATCTGGATATGAATTTGCGTTTCGTGACCGAGCTGTTCGACGACCTGGACCTCGCCTTCAAGGGTTACATCGGCGATATCGCTGGGCAGTAAATGCTCCGGTCGAATACCTAAGGACATATTGGCGCCCGCCTGCACGTTGGCGCTGTCCACCGGTAGCCAGATTTGCTGACGGTTCGGCAGTTCAACCTGCACCTGATCGATAGCCGTCGCGGTGACTTTGACCGGCAGGAAGTTCATCTTCGGTGAACCAATGAAGCCGGCAACGAAGCGGTCAGCCGGATAGTGATAGAGCTCCAGCGGTTTCCCAACCTGCGCCACACGGCCGGCGTCGAGGACCACGATCTTGTCGGCGAGGGTCATCGCTTCCACCTGATCGTGGGTGACATAGATCATGGTGCGGCCCAGTCGCTTATGCAGACGGGAGATTTCGATACGCATCTGGACGCGCAGGGCGGCATCGAGGTTGGAAAGCGGCTCATCCAGCAGGAAAACGCTTGGCTCTGCCACCAGCGTACGACCAATCGCCACGCGCTGGCGCTGACCGCCGGAGAGGGCTTTCGGTTTACGCTCCAGCAGATGGGCCAGCTGCAGCACTTCCGCAACCTGAGTCACCCGCTGGTTAATCAGATCTTTTTTCGCGCCGGCCAGCTTCAGGCCAAACGACATATTTTCCGCAACGGAAAGGTGGGGATAGAGTGCATAAGACTGGAATACCATCCCAACGCCGCGTTCTGCCGGTGGGATCTCGTTCATGCGGGTGTCACCGATAAACAGGTCCCCGCTGGTAATAGTTTCTAACCCGGCAATCATACGCAGCAGGGTAGATTTGCCGCAGCCCGATGGCCCGACAAACACGACGAATTCCCCTTCGTGGATATCGAGATTGATATCTTTCGATACCACCACGTCACCCCAGGCTTTCGTTACATTTCGCAGCTGTACGCTCGCCATGCCCTTCTCCCTTCGTTACAACCTGTCACTAACAGTCACATTCAAGATGGGTCGACTATGCGGCATTCATTACGCAGGCAAATCCTCCACCCCCCGGCTTTTTTATGGGGGAGGAGATGGGAGGATGAGAGATTGGCTCTCGCCGCGGGGGATGGCGGGCGGAGCGTGATTTCGTGATGGAGGCGACAAAATTGGGCGCTTTTTTCTGTGCTCCAGGACGCAATACGGCCGTTTTTGCAATGGAGATCACACAACCAGCGGGTGGGGCGTAGACCTGGGGAGGATGGAAAGGGGTTGTTAAAAAAGGAAACTCATCATCGTTAAGCCACCGAAGTGTATCCACGAGTACAACACCAAAAAGGACGGGTATATGAAAATCAAAACTGGCGCTCGCATCCTCGCGCTGTCGGCACTGACCACGATGATGTTTTCCGCCTCTGCCCTCGCAAAAATTGAAGAAGGTAAGCTGGTTATCTGGATTAACGGCGACAAAGGCTACAACGGCCTCGCTGAAGTGGGTAAAAAGTTTGAAAAAGACACCGGCATTAAAGTTTCCGTAGAACACCCGGACAAGCTGGAAGAGAAATTCCCGCAGGTTGCGGCGACCGGCGACGGCCCGGACATCATCTTCTGGGCGCATGACCGTTTCGGCGGCTACGCGCAGTCGGGCCTGCTGGCGGAAATCACCCCGGACAAAGCGTTCCAGGACAAACTCTATCCGTTCACCTGGGATGCGGTTCGCTATAACGGCAAACTGATCGCCTACCCGATCGCAGTCGAAGCCCTGTCCCTGATTTACAACAAAGACCTGGTGCCGAACCCGCCGAAGACCTGGGAAGAGATCCCGGCGCTGGATAAAGAACTGAAAGCGAAAGGTAAGAGCGCGCTGATGTTCAACCTGCAGGAACCGTACTTCACCTGGCCGCTGATCGCTGCCGACGGCGGATACGCGTTCAAGTTTGAAAACGGCAAGTACGATGTGAAAGACGTCGGCGTGGACAGCGCAGGCGCGAAAGCGGGCCTGACCTTCCTGGTTGACCTGATCAAGAACAAGCACATGAATGCCGACACCGACTACTCCATCGCGGAAGCGGCCTTCAACAAAGGCGAAACCGCGATGACCATCAACGGTCCGTGGGCGTGGTCTAACATCGATAAGAGCAAGGTTAACTACGGCGTGACCCTGCTGCCAACCTTTAAAGGCAAACCATCGAAGCCGTTCGTTGGCGTGCTGAGCGCGGGGATCAACGCCGCCAGCCCGAACAAAGAGCTGGCCAAAGAGTTCCTCGAAAACTACCTGATGACCGATCAGGGTCTGGAAGCCGTTAACAACGACAAACCGCTGGGTGCCGTGGCGCTGAAATCCTTCCAGGAAAAACTGGAAAAAGATCCGCGCATCGCTGCCACCATGGCGAACGCCCAGAAAGGCGAAATCATGCCTAACATCCCGCAGATGTCTGCCTTCTGGTATGCCGTTCGTACCGCGGTTATCAACGCCGCCAGCGGTCGCCAGACTGTCGATGCTGCGCTGAAAGATGCACAGAGCCGTATCACTAAGTAAGAAAACGGCGGGGTGGGGGGGGGGGGCGCGCCCCCCCCCCCCCCCCCCCCTACCACTACGGCTCGGACCGTAGGTCAGGTAAGCGAAGCGCCACCTGACAAATAAGTTTTCACCGCTGTAGAGGATGATCCCCATGGATGCCGTTAAAAAGAGACACTGGTGGCAAAGCCCGCAACTCACATGGTCTGTGATTGGCTTACTGTGCCTGCTGGTGGGTTACCTTGTTGTTTTGATGTACGCCCAGGGGGAGTACCTGTTCGCCATCATGACGCTGATTTTAAGCTCAGTTGGCCTGTATATTTTCGCTAATCGCAAGGCTTATGCCTGGCGCTATGTTTATCCCGGCCTCGCCGGCATGGGCCTGTTTGTCCTGTTTCCGCTGATCTGCACTATCGCTATCGCGTTTACCAACTACAGTAGCACCAACCAGCTGACCTTTGAGCGTGCGCAGCAGGTGCTGATGGATCGTTCCTTCCAGGCCGGCAAAGCCTATAATTTCACGCTGATCCCGGCGGGTGACGAGTGGAAGCTGGCGCTGACCGACGGCGAAAGCGGTAAAAACTACCTTTCTGACGCCTTTAAATTTGGCGGCGAGCAGAAGCTGGCGTTAAAAGAAACCGACGCCCTGCCGGAAGGCGAGCGCGCCAACCTGCGCGTGATTACCCAGAATCGCACCGCGCTGAACCAGCTGACCGCTGTGCTGCCGGATGACAGCAAAGTCATCATGAGCTCCCTGCGCCAGTTCTCCGGTACCCAGCCTCTGTATACCCTCGGCGAAGACGGGGTACTGACCAACAATCAGACCCACGTTAAATACCGCCCGAACAACGACGTCGGCTTCTACCAGTCAATTAACGCCGACGGCAGCTGGGGCAATGAGAAGCTGAGCCCGGGCTACACTGTGACTATCGGCTGGGACAACTTTACCCGCGTCTTCCACGATGAAGGCATTCAGAAACCGTTCTTCGCGATCTTCGTCTGGACGGTGGTGTTCTCGGTGCTGACCGTGGTGCTGACCGTCGCGGTGGGGATGATCCTCGCCTGCCTGGTGCAGTGGGAAGCGCTGAAAGGCAAAGCGATTTATCGCGTCCTGCTGATTCTGCCGTACGCCGTACCGTCGTTTATTTCGATTCTGATTTTCAAAGGGCTGTTCAACCAGAGCTTTGGTGAAATCAACATGATGCTCAGCACGCTGTTCGGCATTAAGCCGGCCTGGTTTAGCGACCCGACCACCGCGCGCACCATGATCATCATCGTCAACACCTGGCTGGGCTACCCGTACATGATGATCCTGTGCATGGGGCTGCTGAAGGCGATTCCGGACGATCTGTACGAAGCGTCGGCAATGGATGGCGCCGGCCCGTTCCAGAACTTCTTTAAAATTACCTTCCCGCTGCTGATTAAGCCGCTAACGCCGCTGATGATCGCCAGCTTCGCCTTTAACTTTAACAACTTCGTCCTGATTCAATTGTTGACCAACGGCGGTCCGGACCGTCTCGGCACCACCACCCCGGCCGGTTATACCGACCTGCTGGTGAGCTACACCTATCGCATCGCCTTTGAAGGCGGCGGCGGTCAGGACTTCGGCCTGGCGGCGGCTATCGCAACGCTTATCTTCCTGCTGGTTGGCGCGTTAGCGATTGTGAATCTGAAAGCCACGCGCATGAAGTTTGATTAAGGGAGATAACGATAATGGCTATGGTCCAACCCAAATCGCAGAAGCTACGTTTATTTACCACGCATCTCCTGCTACTGATTTTTATCGCCGCGATTATGTTTCCGCTGCTGATGGTTATCGCCATCTCGCTGCGCGAGGGTAACTTCGCCACCGGCAGCCTGATCCCGGATACCATCTCCTGGGAGCACTGGCGTCTGGCGTTAGGCTTCAGCGTCGAACACGCCGATGGCCGCGTCACGCCGCCGCCGTTCCCGGTCCTGCTGTGGCTGTGGAACTCGATTAAGGTCGCCGGGATCACCGCGATCGGTATCGTCGCTCTCTCCACCACCTGCGCCTACGCTTTCGCCCGTATGCGCTTCCCGGGGAAAGCGACCCTGCTGAAAGGGATGCTGATTTTCCAGATGTTCCCGGCGGTGCTGTCGCTGGTTGCCCTGTACGCGTTGTTTGACCGCCTGGGCCAGTACATCCCGTTCGTCGGCCTCAACACCCACGGCGGCGTCATCTTTGCCTACATGGGCGGTATCGCGCTGCACGTCTGGACGATTAAAGGCTACTTCGAAACCATCGATGGCTCGCTGGAAGAAGCGGCGGCGCTGGATGGCGCGACCCCATGGCAGGCTTTCCGTCTGGTGCTGCTGCCGCTGTCGGTGCCGATTCTGGCAGTCGTGTTTATTCTGTCGTTCATCGCGGCCATCACCGAAGTGCCGGTCGCCTCGCTACTGCTGCGCGATGTGAACAGCTATACCCTGGCGGTAGGTATGCAACAGTATCTCAACCCGCAGAACTATCTGTGGGGCGACTTTGCCGCCGCGGCGGTGCTCTCCGCCATTCCGATCACGGTTGTCTTCCTGCTGGCGCAGCGCTGGCTGGTTAATGGCCTGACGGCGGGTGGAGTGAAAGGTTAATTTTTTTTGTAACACCGGCCCCAAATTTCAGAGGAGGGCCGACGGTCTAGCCGCAATACACGACCCCAACCGGGTATTGTCGCCGTCGCCCTCAGCTGAAAAAGTAAGGTCAATGCCACTGCTATCCTCAACTGGACCCTACATAAATTCTATTTGTGACTGTTGGTCGGCGGCCCTGGAGGCCGCTTTTTTTTATTCGCGTTTCAGGCGATTGGAGTTACACAGCCAGAGCGTAATCACCAGGATCAGGATCGCCGCGGAGTAAATAAGCACCGCCAGCGGCGACTCATGATCGACGATAATAAGCCGCACAATCGCGGTAATACCGATATAGACGAAATAGCGCAGTGGAAAGTGAAAACCGGATTCAAAATATTTAACAATCAGCGCGATAAACTCAAAGTAGAGAAAATAGACCACCAGCCCTTCGACCAGCTTGTACTTACTCACCGGCTCCGGCGTAAACAGTACGTGCGCCAGATGCAGGGTCTCCTTTCCCAGGAACACCACCAGAATAATTCCCAGGCACAGCAGTGCCAGATTCAGCACGGCCTGCATGGCCTTCGCAACGAAATTAACCAGCGGACGATATACCGACGGCATAGTGACACCTCAAATGCATGAACGTTGTCGATCTGTATAGCGCAAAAGTGTGATCCAGATCTACCTATGATTCCTTCGTCTTACGCTATCTCCGGGCTATTGATTCGAAAAGTACGAACAAGAGAAAATTGTCCTTCCAGCAACGCTGTGAGCAGATTAACAAAATCATCCATTACGCTTAGAACGAATCAGCCCAACTAACTGAAATATAAAAAGTTTACTTTTAGAAACAGGTGTATCTTAAAACCTCCCGTAAGATAAAATTTTTCTCCAAACCACAGTCTTTTTATGGTTATTAGGGTAAGTTTTTTTTTTTTTTTTTTTTTAGCATTATCGCAGCTGAATAAAATTTAATTTTGGACATTAAATCATTATGAACACCGATAACGCTTCCCTGTACGTAAAATGGCTCAAACAAGAGGTCGCCCCGGCTTTAGGTTGTACTGAACCCGTCGCTATTTCCTTCGCGGCCGCCTACGCCGCACAATATCTGGATCAGCCTTGCACTAAAATTAGCGGTTTTATTTCCGCCAATCTTTATAAAAACGCGATGGGCGTCACCATACCCGGCACCACCGTTTGCGGTGTACCGCTGGCAGCCGCAATTGGCGCATTTGGCGGCGACCCGCAAAAGGGATTAAAAACGCTGGAAGATATCACTCCGCGACACGTTGAAATGGCGCAGAAGCTGATCGCCAATAACGCCGTTGATATTGCCGTCGAAGAGACTCCGGATTTTATTCATCTCGATCTAACCCTCTCTGCTGGCGAGAATTGCTGTCGTGTCGTGGTCAAAGGAACCCACACCAACGTGGTCGAACTTTATATTAATGGCCAGCCGCAGCCATTAAGCGAAAAACAGAATACGCACACCCAGCGCGAAACGCTGCCCACTTTCTCGCTACAACAGGCTTACGAATTTATTAATCGCGTCGACTTTAATGATATTCGCTTTATTCTCGACGCCGCGCGCTTAAACTCCGCGCTGGCGGCAGAAGGCAAAACAAAAAAATATGGCCTGAACATTAACGGTACCTTTTCTGACGCAGTGAAAAACGGCCTGATGAGCAACGATCTGTTAAGCAAGGTGATCATCAACACCGTCGCCGCTTCAGATGCCCGCATGGGCGGCGCGCCGGTGGTAGCGATGTCAAACTTCGGCTCAGGCAATCAGGGCATTACAGCAACCATGCCGGTAGTGGTGGTTGCAGAGCATCTTGGCGTCGATGAAGAGACCCTGGCTCGCGCTTTGTCTCTCTCTCATCTCACTGCCATCTCAATTCATTCTCGTTATACGCGCTTATCTGCGCTATGCGCAGCCTCAACCGCCGCTATGGGCGCCGCCGCCGGTATGGCCTGGCTGTTTACCCGCGATATCAACACCATTAATACCGCAATTATTAATATGGTCAGCGATATTACCGGCATGATTTGTGATGGCGCTTCCAACAGCTGCGCGATGAAAGTCTCGTCAGTGGTATCCAGCGCCTTTAAGGCGGTACTAATGGCCATGCAAAATAGCTGCGCTGGCGCCAATGACGGTATTGTCTGCGCCGATGTCGAGCAGACTATTAATAACCTGTGCCGTCTGGTGATTAAACCAATGACTCTCACCGATAAAGAAATTATCAGCATTATGGTCGCTAAATAATACCATTTCACGGACCTGAAAGAGCAGGTCCCGATTAACGTACTCTACCCACACTATTATTTATAAATTAGCAGGTATAGCAGATGAATAAAAAAGTCATCTTCCGCGGCGCCAGCGCTATTATGCCCCTATGCATCGGCGACTTTCCATTTTCATTTATTGTCGGCGCATTAAGCGTTAGCGCGGGCATGAGCGTCTGGCAGAGTACGGCGTGGTCGGCGATCGTCATTGCCGGCTCGGCGCAAATGCTGGCACTGAATATGTTAAAAAC
Organism: Klebsiella sp. MS 92-3; assembly: GCF_000195655.1. Taxonomy (NCBI): domain Bacteria; kingdom Pseudomonadati; phylum Pseudomonadota; class Gammaproteobacteria; order Enterobacterales; family Enterobacteriaceae; genus Klebsiella; species Klebsiella sp. MS 92-3. The sequence goes on along the minus strand of NZ_GL882803.1, from coordinate 22,890 downwards.
CGGCGCCACGCTCGGCGTGATTATTTTCACCACATTAATTATCAATCTTCGCCACGTGCTGTATAGCGCCTCTATTTCCGGCAGCGTGCGTGAAGCTTCATTCTTTAAAAAATGCTTTATGTCCTATGCGCTCACCGACGAGGTGTATGCCACCACCGTCAAAGAGATGGAAGGAAATAAAAAGGAAAAATATCTGTTTTATGGTTCGGCGATGATTACCTTCTGGGCGATTTGGGTGCTGGCTGATTTTCTTGGCGCGCTGGTCGGCGCCTCGTTTCCCCACATTGAGAAATACGGTCTCGATTTCGCCATGGTCGCCGCCTTTATCGCCATCGTGGTGCCGCAAATTAAAAGCCAGGCCTGCACCGTCGCCGCGGTTGTAGCCGCCGTTTCCGGCGTGCTGTTAGTGGTCCTACCCTATTCGCTGGGTATCGTCGTCGCCTCAGTGCTTGGCGTCCTCGCCGGCCTGTGCGTCGACCTGGCGGAAGAGCGCAAGCAGATGGCAAAAACCGAATCCGATATGCCGTTAGTGGAGGCGATGGAAAATGAGTAATAGCTATTTTATCGCCCTGACGCTGGGCATGGCCGCGGTGACTTTTCTCATCCGTTTCTCGTTTATCGGCCTGGCCGGCAAGATCCAGATGTCCGAGCGGGTGACCAAAACGCTACGCTTCGTGCCGGTCACCGTTCTGCCGGCCATCATCACCATTCAGATCCTGAGCGTGAATTCCAGCATGGAGTTCGACTTAAAAAATCCGAAGGTGATCGCCGCCATCATCTGCACGCTCGCCAGCTTCCGTTTAGGTCTGGTGTGGGTGGTAGTGAGCGGCGTCGGCTCGCTGGTGTTGTTAAATTATTTTATGTAACCGTTTGAAGGATAAACCGTATGATTATTACCACCGCTGACGCGCCTGCCGCTATCGGCCCGTACGTGCAGGGCGTCAATCTCGGCGCGATGACCATCACCTCCGGTCAGCTGCCGATTAATCCGCTGGACGGCACCATGCCAGGCGATATCGCCGAACAGGCGCGGCAATCACTGGAGAACGTGAAAGCCATCGTCGAAGCCGCCGGACTCACGGTCGGGCAGATCGTTAAAACTACGGTGTTTGTCAAAGACCTGGCGGATTTTGCCGCCATCAATGCCGCCTACGAGGCCTTCTTTATCGAACACCAGGCGGCCTTTCCGGCGCGCTCCTGTGTGGAGGTGGCAAGGTTACCGAAAGATGCCGGCGTCGAAATCGAAGCGATCGCTTTCGCCCGCTAACCCCCAGGCTGGAGGGAGCGCCTCCAGCCTTCTCCCACCGATTTTTGTCGTTCCACATTGTTCACTTTACAGGCAATATAGCCGCAGAACGACGCGAGGAACGCAGCATGTTAACTATTCGACAGGCATGTCCCGAGGACGCGCCCCAGCTTAGCGCGATGGGCTATGCCAGCTATCATCACCACTTTGCTCATCTCTGGCGCGATGCCGATGAACTGGCGTTATTTCTTAAGCAAGAATATGCCGAAGATGCGCTACGTCGGAGTCTTGCGGATGCGACCCAACACTGGCTCATCGCCGAAGCCCCCTCTCCTGTTGGTTTCGCTAAATATAGCTATCAGCAGCGAATGGCTGACGACGGCAAGATTGGTACGCTGCTGCATAAGCTCTACCTGATGCCGGGGAAGACTGGCCACCGCTACGGCGAGCATATTTTTCACGCCGTCGAGACGCGAGCAAAAACGGCCGGTGAAAGTTGGCTGTGGCTGGAAGTACTCGCCGCGAATCCCGCCGCGCGCCGTTTTTACGAACGCCAGGGGATGCAGCACATCAGAGACACGATTTTCCACTCCGCCAGCCAGCAAAGCACCTTACATATTCTGGCCAAACCGATTTGAGAGGAACTATGCCTGAGCTTCGTGATACCGGCGTACGTAACGTCGTTTGTGGGGAAAATGTCGTTATTTACCAGCCCGCCAACCTCTATGATTGCCAGCTCGGCGATAACGTCTTCGTCGGGCCGTTCGTTGAGATCCAGGGGAATACCCGCATCGGCGCGAACAGTAAAATTCAATCCCATACCTTTATCTGCGAGTACGTCACCATCGGCCAGCGCTGCTTTATCGGTCACGGCGTGATGTTTGCCAACGACCTGTTTCGCGAGGGTAAACCAAACGCCGACCGCGCCAGCTGGGGGCGGATCGAGATTGGCGATGACGTGTCGATCGGCAGCGGCGCCACGATTCTGGCCGTCAGCATCTGCGATGGGGTGGTGATAGGCGCGGGCAGCGTGGTAACGAAGTCCATTACCGAGAAAGGCGTGTGGGCGGGGAATCCGGCGAGGCTGCTGCGGCGGCTATAAATAAAAATGCCGACCAAAGGGTCGGCATTCCGTCTTAGCTGCGCAAGCGTTATGCGCGCCAGGCTTTATAACGGTTAATCAGGCCGTTAGTAGAGCTGTCGTGGCTGCTAACTTCGCTGCCGTCTTTCAGCTCCGGCAGGATGCGGTTAGCCAGCTGTTTGCCCAGCTCAACGCCCCACTGGTCAAAGGTGAAGATGTTGAGGATCGCGCCCTGGGTGAAGATTTTGTGCTCGTACAGGGCAATCAGCGCCCCGAGGCTGAACGGGGTGATCTCACGCAGCAGGATGGAGTTAGTCGGGCGGTTACCTTCGAACACTTTGAACGGTACCACGTGCTCCAGGGTCGCCGGGTCTTTACCCTGATCGCGATATTCCTGCTCAACCACTTCGCGGGATTTACCAAAGGCCAGGGCCTCGGTCTGGGCGAAGAAGTTAGACAGCAGTTTCTGATGGTGGTCAGACAGCGGGTTGTGGGTGATAGCCGGAGCGATGAAATCGCACGGTACCATTTTGGTGCCCTGGTGGATCAGCTGGTAGAACGCGTGCTGACCGTTGGTGCCCGGCTCACCCCAGATGATTGGGCCAGTCTGGTAGTCTACCGCGTGGCCGTTACGGTCAACATACTTACCGTTGGACTCCATGTTGCCCTGCTGGAAGTAAGCGGCAAAGCGGTGCATGTACTGGTCGTACGGCAGAATCGCTTCGGTTTCCGCACCGAAGAAGTTGTTGTACCAGATGCCGATCAGCGCCAGCAGCACCGGCAGGTTTTTCTCCGCCGGAGTGGTGGAGAAGTGCTTATCCATCGCATGCGCGCCGGACAGCAGCTCAACGAAGTTGTCGAAGCCCACGGAGAGAATGATGGACAGACCAATCGCCGACCACAGGGAGTAACGGCCGCCAACCCAGTCCCAGAATTCGAACATGTTGGCGGTGTCGATGCCGAACTCGCCAACCGCTTTCGCGTTGGTGGAAAGCGCGGCGAAGTGTTTCGCCACGTGCTTGTCGTCGCCCGCGGTTGCCAGGAACCAGTCGCGCGCGCTGTGGGCGTTGGTCATGGTTTCCTGGGTAGTGAAAGTCTTGGACGCCACCAGGAACAGAGTCGTTTCCGGATTCACGTTCTTCAGCACTTCGGCGATATGGGTGCCATCGACGTTAGAGACAAAGTGCATGTTGAGGTGGTTTTTATACGGACGCAGCGCCTCGGTCACCATGAAAGGACCGAGGTCGGAGCCGCCGATACCGATGTTAACCACGTCGGTGATCGGTTTGCCGGTGTAGCCTTTCCAGCTACCGGAGATAATCGCTTCGGAGAAGGTTTTCATCTTCTCCAGCACAGCGTTCACTTCCGGCATCACATCTTTGCCATCAACCACAATCGGCGTATTGCTGCGGTTACGCAGCGCGACGTGCAGTACCGCGCGGTCTTCGGTGCGGTTGATCTTCTCACCTGAGAACATCGACTTGATAGCGCCCGCCAGGTCAGTCTCTTTCGCCAGATCCTGCAGTTTAGCCAGCGTCTCTTCAGTGATGCGGTTTTTGGAGAAGTCCACCAGCATCAGATCGTCGAACGTCGCGGAAAATTTAGAAAAGCGGTCGCTATCTTTGGCGAAAAGCTCGCTGATAGTGATATCTTTCATTTCGTCGAAGTGTTTCTGTAATGCCTGCCAGGCAGAGGTCTGCGTTGGGTTGATGTTTTTCATTAGCAATACTCTTCTGATTTGAGATTGTGACTTCGGTCGATTGTAGCGCCGGTGACGGAAAATTGTGATGATTTTTGTGACTTGACCCTGACGCCGGTCAGGAATCGGGTCAAAACGGAGTAAAAAGCCCCATTAGTATAGCTATCATAAGGCTTTTTTCTGTTAGCCGCAGAGGCATGAAAAATCCGCATAACCGCAGCGTTGACATAGCTGGCGTTAAGCCTTTATATATCCGCAGTGCTTACGTATTGGTAGGTATCTATTGCTCGCGCATTTCACGCTACAGCGAAAGGGTATTCGCGGGGGATATAATGTCCCTGTTCCCCCGGCCAGGTGAAAGACGTCAGTAATTGCCAGAAGAGGTGCGTTGCCCAGGTAACCGTATTGGAGGAACCAGTCCGGGGAAGATACGTGAGGGGGAGCAACGCCGAGGTGAAAGAGCGTCTGGTCACGCTCCTCGCCGGCCACAGGGGCTGAATCCCCTGGGTTGTCACCAGAAACGTTCGCAGTCGGGCGTTTCATACCCGAACACCTCAGCGCCCAAAGCGGTGAGTCGGGTCTACAAGGTGGAGCACTTCTGGGTGACATCGTAGTTGTTTATCACTCTGCGCCACCCTGTTTATCGCTCTTCCCTTGTGCCATGGCTGAATAATTTGGCCTGGCTTATTAAGACATTTTGTTGCGATCCGGCGGCGTCCAGCCCCTGCCAGGATCGGTGCTCAGGAATCGTTTTAATAAGTCAGGCCCCCTGACACGAGGTTGTTATGACAGATCTAGTCGTCGCCAAATTTGGCGGCACCAGCGTTGCTGATTTTGACGCAATGAACCGCAGCATCGATGTGGCGCTGCTCGATGCCAATACCCGTATTGTTGTGCTCTCCGCCTCTGCCGGCGTGACCAACATTCTGGTGGCCTTAGCGGGAGGGCTGGAACCCACCGAACGTTTTTCCCAGCTGGACGCTCTGCGTCAGATCCAGTTCAATATTCTGGAGCGTTTGCGTTATCCCAACGTGATCCGCGAAGAGATTGAGCGCTTGCTGGAAAATATCACGACGCTGGCGGAAGCCGCCGCGCTCGCCTCCTCAACCGCCCTGACCGACGAACTGGTCAGCCATGGCGAACTGATGTCCACCCTGCTGTTTGTGGAAATTCTACGTGAACGCGGTATTCAGGCGCAGTGGTTTGACGCCCGTAAAGTGCTGCGCACTAACGATCGCTTTGGCCGCGCCGAACCGGACATCGCCGCCGTCGCCGAACTGACCCAGCAGCAGCTGGCGCCGCGCCTGGCGGAAGGCCTGGTGGTGACCCAAGGCTTTATCGGCAGCGAAGCGAAAGGCCGCACCACCACCCTCGGCCGCGGCGGCAGCGATTATACCGCCGCTCTGCTCGGCGAAGCGCTGAATGCCACCCGCGTCGATATCTGGACCGATGTCCCGGGGATCTATACTACCGACCCGCGCGTCGCGCCGGCGGCGAAACGCATCGACGTCATCGCCTTTGAAGAGGCTGCGGAAATGGCCACCTTTGGCGCCAAAGTGCTGCATCCGGCAACCCTGCTGCCTGCCGTGCGCAGCGATATCCCGGTGTTTGTCGGTTCCAGTAAAGAGCCTAAAGCGGGCGGTACGCTGGTGTGTAAAACCACCGAGAACCCGCCGCTGTTCCGCGCGCTGGCGCTGCGTCGCCGGCAAACGCTGCTGACGCTGCACAGCCTGAATATGCTGCACTCCCGCGGCTTCCTCGCCGAAGTGTTCGGTATTCTGGCGCGCCATAACATCTCAGTTGATTTGATCACCACCTCCGAAGTGAGCGTGGCCCTGACCATGGACACCACCGGCTCGACCTCTGCGGGCGATACCCTGCTGACCCAGGCGCTGCTGACCGAGCTCTCTTCGCTGTGCCGCGTGGAAGTGGAAGAAAATCTGGCGCTGGTCGCCCTGATTGGCAATGAGCTGTCGAAAGCCTGCGGCGTCGGCAAAGAGGTCTTTGGCGTCCTCGAGCCGTTTAACATCCGCATGATCTGCTATGGCGCCTCCAGCCACAACCTGTGCTTCCTGGTGCCGGGCGACGATGCGGAGAAGGTTGTGCAGAAGCTGCATCATAATTTGTTTGAATAAAATTCCTTAGCACGATAAACAATACCTATAGCCGGGCTCGAACCCGGCTTTTTTATAACAACATCAACACAACCAGCTGACCTGCTCGCCGCCCATCGGGATGGCGCGGCCCGGTTCGCGTATCGCAAGGAACACAACATGCTCGCAACTCTGACGCGGCTGTTCCCGTTATGGGCACTGCTGCTCTCCGTTCTGGCCTATTACACTCCCACCACCTTCACCCCAATTGGCCCATGGGTCACCACCCTGCTGATGCTGATCATGTTCGGTATGGGCGTGCATCTGAAGCTGGAGGATTTCAAACGCGTCCTGTCGCGTCCGGCGCCGGTCGCTGCGGGGATATTTCTGCACTATCTGGTGATGCCGCTCGCCGCCTGGCTGCTGGCGCTGCTGTTTCATATGCCGCCGGAGCTTTCCGCCGGGATGGTGCTGGTCGGCAGCGTCGCCAGCGGGACCGCCTCCAACGTGATGATCTTTCTTGCCAAAGGGGATGTGGCGCTGTCGGTGACCATCTCCTCGGTCTCCACCCTCGTCGGCGTCGTGGCGACACCGCTGCTCACCCGTCTGTACGTCGACGCGCATATTCAGGTCGACGTCATGGGCATGTTGCTCAGCATTCTGCAGATTGTGGTCATTCCTATCGCGCTGGGACTGATTGTCCATCATCTGCTGCCGAAGGCGGTGAAAGCGGTAGAGCCGTTCCTGCCCGCCTTCTCGATGGTGTGCATTCTGGCGATCATCAGCGCGGTGGTGGCGGGTTCCGCCGCCCATATCGCCTCCGTCGGCCTGGTGGTGATTATCGCGGTGATCCTGCATAACACTATTGGTCTGCTTGGCGGGTACTGGGGCGGACGTCTGTTTGGTTTTGATGAATCCACCTGCCGTACGCTGGCGATCGAGGTGGGGATGCAGAACTCCGGCCTGGCGGCCGCGCTGGGTAAAATTTACTTCGGCCCGCTGGCGGCGCTGCCGGGCGCGCTGTTCTCCGTCTGGCATAACCTGTCCGGTTCGCTGCTGGCCGGGTACTGGTCAGGAAAGCCCATCGCCAAAAAAGCCGACAAGCGCTGAGCGTGATACGTCCGGGCGCAGGCCCGGGCGTGTGCCTGCTTTAGTTGCCATACAGGCTATCAGTAAAATATTCATTGCCGTACACTGGGTGCTCTGGTCTGACTGAGGGCACCACCATGGCACTCCCCCGTATTACACAAAAAGAGATGACCGAGCGCGAACAGCGCGAATTGAAAACGCTGCTTGACCGCGCGCGTATTGCGCATGGCCGCCCGCTGAGCAATGCGGAAACGAACAGCGTGAAAAAGGAATATATCGATAAGCTGATGGCGCAGCGTGAAGCGGAAGCGAAGAAAGCCCGCCAGGTGAGAGAACAGCAGGCTTATAAAACGGATAAGGAAGCGACCTTTTCCTGGTCGGCGAATACGCCGACCC
>NZ_GL882803.1:11668-15183 GCF_000195655.1 Klebsiella sp. MS 92-3 | reverse complement strand
GGCTGGGTGAAACGTTTCCCGTTACCAGCCGGGCGGCCCTTATCGTTGCTATTTTCCATCTTCACCACCGGGCGCTTGATGCCGGGAGTCGCCGCTTTGGCCTTCGGCCTGGCTTTCGGCTTCGCTTCGGAAGAGGAGTTTTCAATCAGCTTGAACAGGTCGATCAGCTCGTCATCGGTCAGATCGCGCCACTCTCCCAGTGGGATCCCCGTCAGGCTCACGTTCATGATCCGCGTACGCTCAAGCTTCGTCACTTCATAGCCAAAGTGCTCGCACATGCGACGGATCTGGCGGTTTAACCCCTGCACAAGGGTGATGCGGAAAACGAACGGCGCTTCTTTCTTTACCTTACATTTTTTGGTCACGGTCCCGAGAATCGGTACCCCCGCGCCCATGCCGCGAATGAACTCATCGGTTACCGGCTTATCGACCGTGACCAGATACTCTTTTTCATGGTCGTTGCCGGCGCGCAGGATCTTGTTCACCAGATCGCCATGGTTGGTGAGGAAGATCAGCCCCTGAGAATCTTTATCCAGACGGCCGATAGGAAAGATACGCTTGCTGTGATTGACGAAATCGACAATGTTGTCGCGCTCGCCATCTTCGGTGGTGCTCACAATGCCGACCGGCTTATTCAGCGCAATCAGTACCAGATCATCCGCTTCGCGCGGCTCAATCAACCGTCCGTTCACTTTGACTAAATCGCCAGGCTTCACCTGATCGCCAATCGTGGCGCGCTTGCCATTGATAAAGACGTTGCCTTGTTCAATAAAGCGGTCCGCTTCGCGACGCGAGCAGATGCCGCTTTCACTGATGTATTTGTTTAATCGGGTTGATGAGTCGGGCAGCATAGATTCTCCTGTAAAAGCGAAATATACCCTACCTTGTGGGCGAGAAAAAACCTGGATTGTGTGATTCATTATCCAGAAGCTTCGTCGGGCTTGTGAACAGCATTCCGCTTACCCACATCATGCGCCATATCAGCGCGTCGGTATGGGGGCGATGCTAGAATTTCTGCTTCAATAATATTTTTAAAACAGGAAGAAAAGATGGAACTGCTGTTACTCAGTAACTCCACGCTGCCGGGGAAAGCCTGGCTGGAACACGCCCTGCCGCTGATCGCCGGTCAGGTCAAAGGCCGCCGTAAGGCGGTATTCATCCCCTTCGCTGGCGTGACGCAATCCTGGGATGATTATACGGCCAAAGTGGCTGCGGTTATGGCGCCCATGGCGGTCAGCGTAACCGGTATCCACAGCGTCGACGACCCTATCGCCGCCATTGAAAGCACCGAGATGGTGATCGTCGGCGGCGGGAACACCTTCCAGCTGTTGAAAGAGTGCCGCAGCCGCGGTCTGTTGGCGCCGATTGTCGATGTCGTCAAACGCGGGGCGCTGTATATCGGCTGGAGTGCAGGTTCAAACCTTGCCTGCCCGACCATTCGCACCACCAACGATATGCCGATTGTCGATCCGCAGGGATTTGATGCGCTGGGGCTGTTCCCGCTACAGATTAACCCGCACTTCACCAACGCGTTGCCGACCGGGCATCAGGGCGAAACCCGCGAACAGCGTATCCGCGAACTGCTGGTCGTGGCGCCGGAATTAACGGTGATTGGTTTGCCGGAAGGAAACTGGATCCAGGTCACCGATGGTCACGCGACGCTCGGTGGCCCGAACCCGACGCTGTTGTTCAAAGCGGGGGAAGAAGCGATAACCCTGCCTGCGGGCCACCGCTTCTGAGCCTGGTTGGCTAACGTTTCCCGGATAGCGGCGCATTGCGCCTTATCCGGGCTGCCTCAATGGAACGTCCAAACGCAAAATCCCGGTTAGCACAGCGCCGCCGGGGAATGGCTCAGTAGTCATCCCGTTCGTCGTCTTCATCCGGCTGCTCCATCACGCTGTAAGCCACCGAGCAGAACAGGCTGTTCAGACGCTTCATATCCCCCAGCAGCGCCAGGTGCAACGTACTGGTTTCGATGCTCTGCACGTTCTGCTGATGCAGACGGTCAACGTGCGCATGCGAGTAGCGGCGGTTAAGAATGCGGAACCGGTGTTTGCTGCGCCGCAGGCGGCGGGCGCTGGGCACATCGCTGGAGAAGAAGACCGACATCGCCAGCTGCAGGTTGCTGAGCAGCAGATCGTACAGGGCGTCCAGCTCCTTTAACCCTTCTACCGAGAAGGCGCGCCGCGCCGCCAGCGATTTATCGGCGATCTCGCTGCCCATTCGCTCGACGATATCGGACGCCTGTTCGAGGTTTAACGACATCTCAATAATTTCCGCCCAGCGCCGGGATTCCTCTTCCGCCAGCTCATCCTTTGGCATTCGCGCCAGATAGAGCTTAATAGCGGTGTAAAGTACGTTGATATCATCCGCCATACGGCGCAGCTCTTTCTCCTGACGCGGTTCGCCATGCATCACCTTGTGCAGGCTCTCCAGCATCTGCTCCATCGCGTCACCAATGCGCAGCGTCTCACGCGCGGCATTGGCCAGCGCCAGCGCCGGGGTGTCCAGCGCCGACGGGTCGAGATGCTTGGGTTTGAGATGGTTATCCAGCTCGGGCTCATCGCGGATCAGACGCTGGCACAGCTTCGCCATCGGTCCGGCAAAGGGCACCATCGCGATGCAGCGCAGCAGGTTGTAAAAGACGTGGAAGTAGATAACCAGCTCGGACTCGGCCAACGGCAGCTTTTGCATCGCCGCGGCCAGCGGATGGACGAACGGCAGAATAATCAGACTCCCCACCAGCTTAAACAGCAGGCTGCCCAGCGCCACCCGGCGCGCCGCCGCGTTCGCCGCGCTGTTGTTAAGCATCGCCAGCAGCCCCGATCCCAGGTTGGCGCCAATCACCAGACACAGCGCCACCGGGAAAGAGATCGCTCCCGCCGCGGTCAGCGTCGCCGTTAACAGCACCGCCGCCAGGCTGGAGTAGCTAATGATTGCAAATACGGCGCCAATCAAAGCATCCAGCATGATATCCCCGGTCAGCGAGGCGAAAATCACCTGCACACCGTTCGCCTGGGTTATGGGGTGTACGGCCTGGACAATCAGCTCGAGGGCCAACAGGATCAGCCCCAGACCAATCCCCACCCGTCCAAGCTGCCCGGCGCGGGTCTGCTTGCGGCCGAGGAAGAAAATCACCCCGATAAATATCAACAACGGCGACAGCCACGACAGGTCGAAGGTCAACACCCTCGCCATCAGCGCCGTCCCGACGTCGGCCCCCAGCACCATCACCAGCGCTGGCATCAGACCCACTAAATCCTGGGCGACAAATGAGGTCACCAGCATGGTGGTGGCGTTACTGCTTTGCACCAGCGCAGTCACGCCAAGACCCGCGCAGAAGGCGAGCGGCTTTTTCTCTACGCTGCTACTGAGAACGGTACGCAGGCGAGCGCCATAGACGCGCATCACCCCGGTACGCACGATATGCGTGCCCCACACCAGCAGAGCAACCGCGGACAACAGGTGTAGCAGAGTTAACACGGAATCAGCTTCTCCTTATCGTTATAGGTTTT
>NZ_GL882803.1:0-11491 GCF_000195655.1 Klebsiella sp. MS 92-3 | reverse complement strand
CCAGCGCTCGACCTCCGCCGGCGTCATTCCTTTACGCAGCGCGTAATCTTCGACCTGATCGCGCTGGATCTGCGCCACGGCGAAGTACTTGCTATCCGGATGGCTGAAGTACCAGCCGGAAACCGATGCGCCCGGCCACATGGCGAACGATTCGGTGAGCTTCATGCCGGTATGGGCTTCGACGTCCAGTAGCTGCCAGATGGTCCCCTTTTCGGTATGCTCCGGACAGGCCGGATATCCCGGCGCCGGTCGGATCCCTTGGTAGTTCTCGCGAATAAGCTCCTCATTGCTGAGGTTCTCATTGGCCGCATATCCCCAGTAAACCTTGCGCACTTTCTCATGCAGATACTCGGCAAAGGCCTCCGCCAGGCGATCGGCGATGGCCTTGATCATGATCTTGTTATAGTCATCATGCTGCGCTTCATAGGCATCCGCCAGCGCGTCCTCTTCCAGGCCGCCGGTCACGGCGAAGGCGCCGATGTAGTCCGCCTTGCCGCTCAGCTTCGGCGCGACAAAATCGGCGAGGCAGTAGTTGGCGAAGCCAACCTTCTCCGTCTGCTGGCGCAGATGATGGCTCACCGTCAGCACGTGGGTGCGGGTTTCATCGCGATAGATTTCAATATCGTCGCCCACGCGGTTGGCCGGGAACAGACCCACCACGCCCCGCGGGTTCAGGGTTTTCTCTGCGCTCAGCTTATCCAGCAGCTCGTTAGCGTCTTTGAACAGGCGCTGCGCCTCTTCCCCTACCACTTCATCTTCCAGAATGCGCGGATATTTACCCGCCAGCGACCAGGTCATGAAGAACGGCGTCCAGTCGATGTAGTTGCGCAGAGTCTCGATACTGGCTTCCACCGTCTGTACTCCCAGACGATGAGCCACCGGCGGCGTGTAGCTCTCCCAGTCAAAGGCCAGATCGTTTTCCCGCGCGGCGGCAAGGGTCACTGGCGGCGTACGCGGTTTTTTACGCCCATGCTGGATACGCACCGTTTCATACTCTTTGCGCGTGCGGGCGACAAACTCGTCGCGCTGCGTGTCCGAGAGCAGCGCAGACACCACGCCGACGGTGCGCGAGGCGTTCTGTACGTAAACGGTCGGGCCGCTGTAGTTCTGCTCGATTTTCACCGCCGTATGCGCTTTCGAGGTGGTCGCGCCGCCTATCAGCAGCGGGATGGTAAAGCCCTGGCGCTCCATCTCTTTCGCCACGTTAACCATCTCGTCCAGCGATGGGGTAATCAGCCCGGAAAGACCAATTAGATCCGCGTTTACCTCTTTGGCCGTTTTGAGAATTTTATCCGCCGGGACCATCACGCCAAGATCGATGATTTCGTAGTTATTGCACTGCAGCACCACGCCGACGATGTTTTTGCCAATGTCATGAACGTCGCCTTTTACCGTGGCAATCACCATTTTGCCGTTACTGGAGCCCTGCTCTTTACTGGCTTCAATAAACGGCTCAAGGTAGGCCACCGCCTGTTTCATTACACGGGCGGATTTCACCACCTGCGGCAGGAACATTTTGCCTTCGCCGAACAGATCGCCGACCACGTTCATGCCGTCCATCAGCGGCCCTTCAATGACCTCAATCGGGCGGGCGGCCTGCTGACGCGCTTCTTCGGTGTCCTGTTCGATAAATTCGGTAATGCCCTTCACCAGCGAATATTCGAGGCGTTTTTTCACTTCCCAGGTGCGCCACTCCGCCTGCTGGGCATTCGCGCCGTCGTCCGCTTTGCTGCCGCGATATTTTTCCGCCAGCTCAAGTAACCGTTCGGTACTGTCATCGCGGCGGTTGAGGATCACGTCTTCGACCGCGTCGCGCAGCTCGCCCGGGAGGTCATCATAGATGGCCAGCTGACCGGCGTTGACGATCCCCATGTCCATGCCGTTGCGGATCGCGTAGTAGAGGAATACGGCGTGGATCGCCTCACGTACCGGGTCATTACCGCGGAAGGAGAAGGAGACGTTGGAGACCCCGCCGGAGATCAGCGCATGCGGCAGCTCGCGTTTGATGTCTTCGCAGGCGCCGATAAAGTCCTGTGCGTAGTTGTTATGCTCTTCGATACCGGTGGCGACGGCAAAGATATTGGGGTCGAAGATAATATCTTCCGGCGGGAAGCCGACCTCTTCGGTGAGGATTTTGTAGGCGCGACGGCAAATCTCAATTTTACGTTCGCGGGTGTCGGCCTGACCAACCTCGTCGAAAGCCATCACCACCACCGCGGCGCCGTAGCGGCGAACCAGTTTCGCATGGTGGATAAAGGATTCGACGCCCTCTTTCATCGAAATCGAGTTAACGATGCCTTTGCCCTGAATACATTTCAGGCCCTTTTCAATGACTTCCCACTTGGAAGAGTCAATCATGATCGGCACGCGGGCAATGTCCGGCTCGCCGGCAATCAGGTTAAGGAAACGCACCATCGCCGCTTCCGCGTCGAGCATCCCCTCGTCCATGTTGATATCGATAATCTGCGCGCCGCTTTCCACCTGCTGACGCGCAACGTCCAGCGCTTCGCTGTACTTCTCTTCTTTAATCAGCCGCTTAAATTTCGCCGAGCCGGTGACGTTAGTTCGTTCACCGACGTTAACGAACAGGCTATCGTCGCCGATATTCAACGGCTCCAGGCCGGCGAGGCGGCAGGCCACCGCAATTTCCGGCAACTGACGCGGCGGCAGGCCCGCTACCGCCCGGCTCATGGCGGCGATATGCTCCGGGGTGGTACCGCAGCAGCCGCCAACGATATTGAGGAAACCGGCTTCCGCCCATTCGCGAATTTGCGTCGCCATGGTGTCGGCGTCCAGATCGTATTCGCCGAAGGCGTTGGGCAGGCCGGCGTTCGGGTGCGCGGTGACGTAGCATTCGGCAATGCGCGACAGCTCCTGGACGTACTGCCGCAGCTCGTCCGGCCCGAGGGCGCAGTTCAGACCAAACGATAAGGCTTCGGCGTGACGCAGCGAGTTATAAAAGGCTTCGGTGGTCTGTCCGGAAAGCGTGCGGCCAGAGGCATCGGTAATGGTCCCGGAGATCATCAGCGGCAGGTCAACGCCTAACGCCTCCAGCTCCTCTTTCACCGCATAGATGGCCGCTTTAGCGTTCAGGGTGTCAAACACCGTTTCAATCAGGATCAGATCCACGCCGCCTTCCACCAGCGCCCGGGTGGATTCGCGATAGGCGGCCACCAGCTGGTCAAAGGTAATATTACGGAACGCCGGATCGTTCACATCAGGCGAGATAGAGGCGGTGCGGTTGGTCGGGCCAAGCACGCCCGCGACATAGCGCGGTTTTTCCGGCGTGCGGGCCGTCCAGGCGTCGGCGCTGGCGCGGGCCAGCTTCGCCGCGGCAAAGTTGATCTCGGCCGACAGGGATTCCATCTGGTAATCCGCCATCGCGATGGTCGTCGAGTTAAAGGTGTTGGTCTCAATGATATCCGCGCCGGCCTCGAAATAGGCGTCGTGGATCTCGCGGATCACTTCGGGTTTGCTGAGCACCAGCAGGTCGTTGTTGCCTTTCAGGTCGCACGGCCAGTCAGCAAAGCGCTCACCGCGAAAGTCCTGCTCACTCAGACGATAGCCCTGGATCATGGTGCCCATGCCCCCATCCAGAACCAGAATACGTTCTTTTAACTGCTGATGCAGTTGCTCAACTTTGCTGCTCACACTTGCTCCCGACAACGCTCGACTCAGGCCAAATAGCCAACAAACCATACTGGCATAAACCACCGGAGCGGAAAAGACAACAACGGGCAATATGAGACATGTTCAGCTTCACTCATCCGATGAGTCCGGTTGTGATTGCATTATTGCCAAATAAAACGAAAATTATTTCCACGATACAGAAAAAGGAGTTCGCGATGGCCACTACCCCCATTCCCGCGAAACGCGGCAGAAAACCCGCGGCTGCCACTGCCCAGCAGGCTGGCGGTCAGGTTCAGTCGCTGACCCGCGGCCTGAAATTACTCGAATGGATTGCCGAGTCCCACAGCAGCGTCGCGCTGACCGAACTGGCGCAGCAGGCGGGTCTGCCCAACTCCACGACTCACCGTCTGCTGACCACCATGCAACAGCTGGGCTTCGTCCGCCAGGTTGGCGAGCTGGGTCACTGGGCCGTCGGGGCGCATGCTTTCGTGGTCGGCAGCAGCTTTCTACAAAGCCGCAATCTGCTGGCCATTGTCCACCCGATCCTGCGCCAGCTGATGGAAGATTCCGGTGAAACGGTGAATCTGGCGGTGCTCGACCAGAGCGACCACCAGGCGATCATTATCGATCAGGTGCAGTGCACCCAGCTGATGCGGATGTCGGCGCCAATCGGCGGTAAACTGCCGATGCACGCTTCCGGCGCCGGGAAGGCGTTTCTCGCGCAGCTGAGCGAAGAGCAGGTTACCAGTCTGCTGCACCGTAAAGGGCTGCATGCCTATACGCATGCCACGCTGGTCTCCCCGCTGCATCTGAAGGAAGATTTAGCCCAGACCCGCAAGCGGGGCTACTCTTTCGATGATGAGGAGCACGCGCTCGGCCTGCGCTGCGTCGCCGCCTGCATTTACGATGAACATCGCGAACCGTTCGCGGCAATCTCCATCTCAGGCCCCATCTCGCGTATGACCGATGATCGGGTGACTGAGCTGGGCGCGCTGGTGATCAAGGCGGCGAAGGAAGTGACGCTGGCGTATGGCGGGGTTAAATAAAAAAATGCCCCAGAGGGGCATTTTAAGTAGGCCTGATAAGCGTAGCGCCATCAGGCAGATCGGCGCACCTTGCCGGATGGCGGCGTAAACGCCTTATCCGGCCTACTGTCGGCGCCATAGCGCACGCTAAAACGCTGCTTGCGCCGGTAGGCGTAGACATCTTCCACATGGCCGTTTTTAATCCGCATCTGCAGTGCGCGCCAGTAGTCGGCGCGCAGCAGGTCGGCATGCATCTCTTCAAACAGTGGCCCAATGCGCGGGTCGGCGCACAGCCAGTGGCGGAACTCCTCCGGAAACACATCGCCAGGCGAAACGCTGTACCACGGCTCGCTGGCCAGCTCATCCTCCGGATAGCGCGGCGGCGGGATCTCGCGAAAATTCACTTCCGTCATATAGCAGATTTCATCATAGTCGTAGAACACCACCCGGCCATGGCGGGTGACGCCGAAGTTTTTAAATAACATATCGCCGGGAAAGATGTTGGCGGCGGCCAGCTGGCGGATAGCATTGCCATACTCTTCTACCGCATCACGCAATGCCTGGCCGTTAACCTGCTCCAGCCACAGGTTGAGCGGCACCATTCGCCGTTCAATATAGAGATGGCTGATGACGATGCGGTCGCCGAGATCGGTGAGTTTGTTCCCCGCTTCCGCCTGCAGCAGCGCCAGCAGCGCCGGCGCGATTTGCCGTTTATCCAGCACGAAATTTTCAAACTCCTGGGTGTCCGCCATCCGCCCGACGCGGTCATGCTCCTTTACCAGCTGATAGCAAGCCCGCACATGGGCGGCGGTCATCTCTTTCTGCGGCGCAAAGCGGTCCTTGATCACCTTAAACACCCGGTCAAAGCCCGGCAGGGTAAACACCAGCATCACCATCCCGCGAATACCCGGCGCTTCAATAAACTGCTCATCGCAGCGAGTAATGTAGTGTAGATATTCGCGATAGCTTTCGGTTTTGGCGTGCTTCTGACAGCCAATCGCCATGTACAGCTCGGCCGTCGTTTTACCCGGCAAGATCTCGCGCAGCCATTCCACCAGCGCGCCGGGCAACGGCGCATAAACCATAAAATAGGAACGCGCGAAGCCAAAAACGATACTCGCTTCGGCATGGGTTGTGAGGCAGGTGTCAACAAACAGCTCACCCTCTTCGCTGCGGTGGATCGGCAGCAAAAAAGGCAGCGTCGCCATCGGCATGACCAGTTTGCCCACCAGCCAGGCGGCTTTATTGCGGTAGAACAGCTCATTGGCGACCTGCAGATGACAGGTGGCGAGCAGTTCCTCCCCCAGCGCCTCCTGCAGACTGGCAATGATATAGCCGATATCCCGCGCTTTGTTTCGCCACGGTAGCCGCAGCGGCAGATCGGACAGTACTTTACCCAGCAGGTGCGACCAACCGCGTTCCGGAAAGAAATCTTTCGCCAGCGGTCGCGGGAGGGTACGAAAGGGTCGCTCGGGCTGCGAGCTGAAAATAAAGAGCCGCTCGGGGGTCAGCGAGCGGTGGTCAAACAGGCGGCAATAGACCGAATTGAAAAAGCTCTCAGCAATTTCAAAGCGAGGGTAATCCGGTAAAAGTTGGGTGTACTGCTGTTTCACCCGCAGAAGAAAATCGACGTCGGTGCTTTTCCCTTCGGTGATGCAGCGCAGCTGCTCTACTACCAGGCCCACGTGGTGATCGTAGAGATGGATCCGCTGCTTCATCGCCTGCTGCACGGCGTGCCAGTCAGCCTGTTCAAAGCGCTGCTGCGCGCCGGAAGTGACTTCAAGAAAACGCCCATACTGCGCGTCAAATCCCTGCAATATCGTTTGGGCAATCAGTAATTCAAGACCACGCGTCATCGCTTTCCCCCATCCGGCGCCACGTCATGCCGGATGGCGCGCTCGCTTATCCGGCCTGCGTCCTCTTGCAGGCCCGGTCAGCGTCGCGCCACCGGGCATGGCTTAAAACTGATCTTCTTCGGTCGAGCCGGTCAGCGCCGTTACCGACGAGGTACCGCCCTGGATAATGGTGGTGACCTTGTCGAAGTAGCCGGTGCCCACCTCCTGCTGATGCGAGACGAAGGTGTAGCCTTCCGGCCCGGCGGCGAATTCCGGCTGCTGCACTTTCTCAACATAGTGGCGCATCCCCTCACCCTGAGCGTAGGCATGGGCGAGGTCGAACATGTTGAACCACATGCTGTGGATCCCCGCGAGGGTAATAAACTGGTACTTGTATCCCATGTCCGACAGCTGCTGCTGGAAGCTGGCGATGGTTTTATCATCGAGATTTTTCTTCCAGTTAAACGACGGCGAGCAGTTATAGGCCAGCAGTTTGCCCGGGAAACGCGCATGGATAGCCTCGGCAAAGCGGCGCGCCTGCTCGAGATCCGGTTTCGACGTTTCACACCACACCAGATCCGCATACGGCGCGTAGGCCAGCCCGCGGCTGATCGCCTGCTCGATCCCGGCGTGTGTGCGGAAGAACCCTTCGCTGGTGCGATCCCCGGTAATAAACTCACGATCGTACGGATCGCAGTCTGAGGTAATTAAATCCGCGGCGTCGGCATCGGTACGGGCGATGACCAGCGTCGGGACCCCCATCACGTCGGCCGCCAGACGCGCCGCCACCAGCTTCTGAATCGCCTCCTGAGTCGGAACCAGCACTTTACCGCCCATATGGCCGCACTTCTTCACCGATGCCAGCTGATCTTCGAAGTGAACAGCCGCTGCACCGGCTTCAATCATCGATTTCATCAGCTCAAAGGCGTTCAGGACGCCGCCAAAACCGGCCTCCGCATCCGCCACGATCGGCAGGAAGTAGTCGATAAAGCGCGGATCGTTCGGTTCAATTCCCGCTGACCACTGGATCTGATCGGCGCGGCGGAAGGTGTTGTTGATCCGATCCACCACCGCCGGTACCGAGTTGGCCGGATACAGCGATTGATCCGGATACATGCTGGACGCCAGGTTAGCATCCGCCGCCACCTGCCAGCCGGAGAGATAAATGGCTTCGATACCCGCCTTCGCCTGCTGCAAGGCCTGGCCGCCGGTCAGCGCGCCGAGACTGTTGACGTACCCTTTTTTCGCCTCCCCGTGCAGCAGACGCCACAGTTTCGCCGCGCCAAGCTGCGCCAGCGTGCATTCCGGATTCACCGAGCCGCGTAACTTCACCACTTCTTCCGCGCTGTAGGGACGGGTAATGCCTTCCCAGCGCGGGTTCGTCCATTCTTTGTTTAATTCTTCGATTTGTTGGGTACGGGTTTTCATGTGCAGATGCTCCATATAATTTCCTGGCTCCCCAGGCTCATAGGTGAAGGACTAAATGGCGAACCACACCATCTGGCGATTAGGCCAGCAGGCGGTAGCCCGGCAATGTCAGAAAATCAATTAGCTCGTCGGAGGTGGTGATCTGCTCCATCAGTCGCGCCGCATCGTCAAAGCGGCCGTGGCTGAAGCGGTGCTCTCCCAGCTCCTCCTGAATCACCATCAGCTCTTCCGCCAGCCACTGGCGGAACAGCGCCTTAGTGACTGGGGTACCGTCGTTCAGGGTTTTCTGATGATGGATCCACTGCCAGATAGAGGTGCGCGAGATCTCGGCCGTTGCGGCGTCTTCCATCAGGCCATAAATCGGTACGCAGCCGTTGCCGGAGATCCACGCTTCGATGTACTGCACCGCCACGCGAATGTTGGCGCGCATTCCGGCTTCCGTGCGTTCGCCCTCGCAGGGAGCCAGCAGTTGTTCAGCGGTAATTGGCGCATCCTCGCTCCGGGTGACCGAGAGCTGATTCGGCTTATCGCCCAGCACGCGGTCAAACACCGCCATGGCGGTATCCGCCAGGCCCGGGTGGGCGATCCAGGTCCCATCGTGACCGTTGTTGGCCTCCAGCTCTTTATCGGCGGTGACTTTACTCAGCACCTGGCGGTTACGTTCGGTATCTTTGCTCGGGATAAACGCCGCCATACCGCCCATCGCAAACGCGCCGCGTTTGTGGCAGGTCTTAATCAACAAGCGTGAGTAGGCGCTGAGGAAGGGTTTATCCATCGTCACCACCTGCCGGTCCGGCAGTACGCGATCCGGATGGTTTTTCAGCGTCTTGATATAGCTGAAGATGTAATCCCAGCGGCCGCAGTTCAGGCCAACAATATGGTCGCGCAGCGCATGCAGGATCTCATCCATCTGGAACACCGCTGGCAGCGTCTCAATCAGCAGCGTGGCCTTGATGGTGCCGCGCGGCAGGTCAAAGCGATCTTCCGTAAAACTGAAGACATCGTTCCACCATGCCGCCTCCTGCCAGGCCTGTGTTTTTGGCAGATAGAAGTAGGGACCACTTCCTTTCACCAGCAGCGCCTGGTAGTTATGAAAGAAATAGAGCGCAAAATCGAACAGGCTGCCGGGGATGGCCTCATTACGCCAGGTCACATGCTTTTCCGGCAGATGCAGGCCGCGCACACGGCATACCAGCACAGCGGGATTGGGCTGCAACTGATAGATTTTGCCGGCCTCGTTGGTGTAGCTGATGGTTCCGTTCACGGCATCGCGCAGGTTGATTTGACCATCAATGACTTTGCGCCAGTCAGGCGCCAGCGAATCCTCAAAGTCCGCCATAAAGACTTTGACGTTGGCATTCAGCGCGTTAATGACCATCTTGCGCTCGACGGGGCCGGTGATTTCCACGCGGCGATCCTGCAAATCAGCCGGGATACCGCGAATAGTCCAGTCGCCATTTCTAATGGAAGCAGTTTCCGAAATAAAATCCGGAAGCTGCCCGTCGTCAATAGCCTGCTGTTGCTGCAAACGCGCGGCCAGCAGCTTATTGCGCGCCGGCGTAAAGCGGCTCACCAGTTCCGTCAGAAATTCTACCGCCTCAGGCGTTAAGATCTGCTTCTCCTGCTCGCCATAGGGCTGACTAAAGGCCAGTTCATCGGTGATTGTCGCCTGCTGCGTCATTGTGCTGCTCCTCTTGGTTGATCCGCTGGAAGCGAGCGAAAGATCGTTGTGCAGTTTTCGCTCAGCACAATTAAGACTACTCAATTAATTTCCAAAATCAAAAACAATTTCCATTTTAATTTTAAATTATCATTAACACATTGATAACAATGAAATTAAAGTTATCATCGTGTATGAAGTGAATTTCGGAAATAAAAAAGGCACCCGAAGGTGCCAGAGGCAAAATGCTGAAACGCTTTAGGATCGTCTCACATAGAGTATTATTCCAGCGTCGGATTCATATGACGCAGATCGTATGGCGTAATCTGGTAGACGTAATAGTTAAGCCAGTTAGCGAACAGCAGATTGCCGTGGCTGCGCCAGGTGGCGCGCGGTTTGTTCTGCGGGTCGTTTTGTGGGAAATAGTTATGAGGTATCTCAGGGTTCAAACCGGCTTCCACATCGCGGAAATATTCGCTTGCCAGGGTATTGGCATCGTACTCCGGGTGGCCGGTGACAAAGGCGATGCGCTTATCTTTGCTGGCGAACAAATACGCATCGCCCTCTTCCGTCTCCGCGAGGATCTCAAGATCGGTATAGTCGCGAATAAGTCCGGCCGGAAAATCAGCATAGCGTGAGTGCGGGGCCAGGAAAGAGTCGTCGAAACCGCGGGTCAGTAAGGCGTGCGGATGAAGAATATGGTGTTCATAGACGCCGGAAATCTTTTCGGCGCGGGTCTGCTTGGGAATGCCGTACAGAATGTTCAGCGCGGCCTGAACCGCCCAACAGACGAACAGCGTCGAAGTGACGTGATCCTTGGCCCACTCCAGTACCTGTTTGATCTGCGGCCAGTAAGCAACATCGTTAAACTCAACCAGGCCTAAAGGAGCGCCGGTAACAATCAGGCCGTCAAAGTTCTGATCGCAGATCTCATCGAAATTACAGTAAAAGTTATTCAGATGCTCCGCAGGGGTATTACGCGACTCGCGCGCATCGATACGTAATAACTGGATATCCACCTGCAGCGGAGAGTTTGATAGCAGACGCAGGAACTGGTTTTCCGTCTCGATTTTCTTCGGCATCAGGTTGAGGATTAACACCTTCAGGGGGCGGATTTCCTGAGTCGTTGCACGTGTTGTCGTCATTACGAAGACGTTTTCATTGCGCAAGAAATTGACGGCTGGCAGCTCGTCCTGCACCCGAATTGGCATAACTGTATTACCTCATAGCATACGTATAAACGTTTAGACATCCAGATAGCTGAAGATAACCAGGAATCGGGTGAATGTCGAGTCTGCATGTACACGGTGAGAAAATTTCACGGCGCTTGTTGAGTTAGAATATAAGAATGTAGAAAAGGAGAAAGTATGGTTATTAACATCCGCCGTTCCCGGCCTGATGAAGGGGATAAACTGACTGCGATCTGGTGTCGGTCGGTCGACGCCACGCATGATTTTCTGACAAAAGCGTATCGAAAGGAGTTGGAGGAGATGGTACGCGCATTTTTACCGGAGGCTCCGCTGTGGGTGGCGGTTAATACGGAAGACCAGCCGATCGCCTTTATGCTGCTGACCGGAGATCATATGGATGCGCTGTTCGTCGATCCGGATGTCCGCGGCTGTGGCGTGGGGAAGTTGCTGATTGAGCATGCGCTGTCGTTAACGCCGAAGCTGACGACCAATGTAAATGAGCAGAATGAACAAGCGGTCGGGTTTTATCAGAAGATGGGTTTTAGGGTGACAGGGCGCTCTGAAACGGACGATCTGGGGCAACCGTATCCGTTATTGAATTTGATGTATGAGCAGCAGGCTGAAGCAGACTACGATTGACGTCGGTAACTTCGCGGCATTGATGTCCCCTCGGCCAGCAGGTGGCCGAGGATCTGTAGCCCCGGTAAGCGCAGCGCCACCGGG
>NZ_GL882802.1:68723-69748 GCF_000195655.1 Klebsiella sp. MS 92-3 | reverse complement strand
TCAACCTGGACATCGCCATTAAAGGCCAGTACCGCTTCACGCACCATATTCACTTGCGCTTTACGCGCGCCGCTGGCGAGCTTATCGGCTTTGGTGAGCAGTACCAGCACCTGAATATCGCTCTCTACCGCCCATTCGATCATCTGCTGATCGAGATCTTTAAGCGGATGACGTATGTCCATCAGCACCACGAGACCCTTCAGGCACAGACGTTTTTCCAGGTATTCCCCCAGCGCGCGCTGCCACTTGATCTTCATCTCTTCGGGTACTTGCGCATAACCATAGCCGGGCAGGTCGACAAGGCGCTTGCCCTCAGCGACTTCGAACAGGTTAATCAGCTGCGTACGCCCCGGGGTTTTGGAGGTACGCGCCAGGTTCTTCTGATTAGTCAGCGTATTCAGCGCGCTGGATTTTCCCGCGTTGGAGCGGCCGGCGAACGCCACTTCAATACCGGTATCGGCAGGAAGATGGCGGATATCTGGCGCGCTAGTGACAAAGTGCGTCAGTTGATAATTCCAGTTGGTCAAGACGGTCGTCTCCGTTAAAACAGGCTATGGCAGCGATTATACCTGAACAGCAGAAAAAGGCTGTTTTTACCGCACGCCGTTCCTGTAAGTAAAAACCATATGGTTTGTGAGACATTGACTATTCTTTGTATAGGACATACCTGAGGAAAATAAGACAAAACATATTTAAAGTGTTGAAAATTAATTAATTATAGAAATAGAGAATTCTGAAAATAGATTTTTAACTGCCAGACTGGTTGTCGATTTTTGTCAACAAGGTAAAGTAATACACAACGGCGGGGATGCTGAAAGGATTAGGACTCAGGACGAGGAGTCAGGAAGCGCCAGGAGGCGAAGACCACAGGATAGTCAGGATGACGCGCGTCTTGGAGACGTTTTACAGGGAAAAGGAAGAAACAGGGACCGTTGGACGCTAAGGGAAAGACAGGGTGAGTCGTTAGCGAACAGGGAAAGAAGAGCCCGTTAAGGGTGGTCAGTGAGGAAAAAAGAGGGGGGGGG